>JAKAQV010000078.1 GCA_021819565.1 bacterium
TTATGGTCATCGGGATATTCTTAAAGGGATTGACCTGACTGTTGAGACCGGAGAAACTCTGATTATTATTGGCGGATCCGGCATGGGAAAAAGCACGTTTTTAAAGTGTGTGATCGGCTTGGCGCGTCTTGACCAGGGCACTATTTCGGTGGACGGAATCGACATCGGCCGCTTAGAAAGCGAACAGGATTGGGCCCGTTATCGCCGAGGAATTGGGTATTTGTTCCAGGAAGGCGCTTTGTTTGATTCCTTGAGCGTGTGGGAAAATGTCTCTTTTGGGCTTCGCTATTTGACCGACATTCCGCCGTCTCGTTACCGAAAAATCGCCTCCGAAAAATTGGAATTGGTGGGGCTTAAGGATGTCGAGGACCTCAAACCTTCGGAGCTGTCCGGGGGAATGAAAAAGCGGGTCGCTTTAGCTCGGGCGATCGCTTCAGACCCCTCCTATATTTTGTATGATGAACCAACTACGGGTCTTGACCCGATTATGTCGGATGTCATTAGCGATTTAATGTTGGATCTTCAAAAGAAATTGAATGTGACTTCTATCGCGGTGACGCATGATATGAAATTGGCCTATAAGGTGGCCAATCATATCGCGATGCTTCACGAAGGGAAATTTTTGGCTGTAGGGACCCCGGAACAAATTAAATCCAGCGATAACCCTTATGTGCGCCAGTTTATCGACGGGAAAAGCGTTGGCCCCATTCATATGAAATTGCGAGATTTTGATCCGGCGGAGGAAGCCGAGGAACAAGGACGCTTGCGTGTCTCTTGAGTCTAAGGTTGGCGCCTTTGTCGCGGCTGGCTTAGCCCTGATTGCCGCCTCCATTCTCTTGTTGGGAAATTACCATTTCGGAAAGAGATACTTTATCTATGTCACTTTCCACGATATAGCCAATTTAAACCGTAATGCAGCGGTAAAGGTCTCCGGGGTCGATGTCGGCCAAGTCGAGGATGTTCGCCTCGAAGGCGATCATGTGGTGCTTAAACTCTCGATTAAAGAGGGCGTTCCCATCTATCAGGATTCCGTTTTTACGGTTGGTTCAACCGGAATCATCGGTTCAAAATATCTGGAAATTGACCAGGGGCATGCCTCATCAAACCCTATTGTTCCCAATGCGACGGTGGCTGGAACCGAAGCGGTGGATATTCAATCTTCCATCGCCCATGCCTTAGGTAGCATCCAGAAAATGCTGGATGATTTAAACGGCCCCGGGCCGAACGGCTCTCTGGTCGAAAATCTGCGCGGTTCGGTGGCCAATATGCGGAAATTGACGGCCAATCTCAATGATTTGATCGCGACGATCAAACCCGCCGCCGAGAAAACGATGGCTAAAACGGGGGACGTAACCGACAAGCTAGACACCTTGCTGACTAAGTCAAATACGATGATGACTAGTCTGGCCTCTAGTGAGGGAACCGTGGGCGCTCTTCTTCATGATCCGCAGATGAAAAAGAATGTCGAGGAAACCGTGGCCAGCGTCAAACAGGCGGCCTCGACCGCCAACGATATGCTCAGCCGTATTAATCAATTCCGAATTTTTTGGAATTTTGACGAACGCTATGAGCCCGCGATTGCTGGCGGGCTTTCAGATGTGGGGATGAGAATTGTGCCCAGGGGAGGGCGATACTATTATGTTGGGGTCGAAAACCTTGGCAATCCTACCAATGCCCCCATTAAGGGCTATGATTATGAACGCCTCAACACCGTTGACGCCATGTTGGGGTTCACGGGCAAGTGGTATGATCTCGGTGTCGGAGTGGTCCGCTCGGCCGGAGGCGGACGGCTGACATTGACTCCTTTCTACAAGAATCCTATCGGGAAGCACTTTAGCCTTTTCACCCAGGCCTATGATTTCGGTCAGAACCGGATCGTCAATGGGAAGGTCTTTAACAAACCGTCTTATGATGCCGGAATACTGGCCTGGGTCAATAAATATTGGGGAGTTGGGGCGCGCGTCGAGGACATCGGGCTTTATCCTGTTTTTCAAGGGTGGCTGCATGTCAATTTCGAAGACAAGGATATTTCTTACCTTTTTGGGCTGATGGCCTACGGGGCGGCGGGATCGAAGGGGAGAAGCCCCAATCATGATCCTGGGCAATAATGCGATATGTCTCGCTTAAAAACCGTCTATCGTTGCCAAAGTTGCGGCTTTGGCGCCGCAAAATTTTTGGGACAATGCCCGTCTTGTCAGGCCTGGAACTCTCTGGTTGAAGAGGTTGTCGAAGAAAGCAGTTTAGCTTCCTCTTCTAAAAATCGTTCGCGTCTTTTAACCGATTTTTCCTCCGAAATTGTTTCCCTGTCCGATTTAAAGCCCGAGACCGCTCTTCGTTTGCCGACCGGAGTCCTTGAACTGGATCGCTTGCTTGGAGGCGGGCTGGTTAAGGGACAAATAGCTCTTTTAGCCGGTCCTCCGGGAATTGGAAAATCGACGATGATTCTCCAAGCCGCCGCGCTATTGTCTGAGGCCGGACAAAAAACGCTCTATGTTTCCGGCGAGGAGTCCTTGGATCAGATCTCCAGTCGCGCCAAGCGCCTCAACGTCGAGAAAAGCCGATTATCTCTTTTGTCCGAGACCGATCTAACCAAAATCCTTTCGGCCCTTGAGAGTTTAAACCCGGCGGTTTTGGTGTTAGATTCCATTCAAACCATTTATCATCCGGATCTCGATTCCAGCCCCGGCACCGTGGCCCAGGTCAGGGAATGCGCCGCTCAAATTTTGCGTTTTTCCAAAAATAAGGGAATGATGGTCTTTCTTTTAGGACATGTGACGAAAGACGGCAGCGTGGCGGGGCCGAGAGTTTTAGAGCATATAGTCGACACCGTTCTTTATTTTGATTCGGAGAGACAAGACGCTTTTCGGGTTTTGCGCGCGCACAAAAATCGCTTTGGCCCCACCGATGAAGCCGGTTTTTTTGAGATGGGGGCTTCGGGCTTAAAAGAAGTTAAAAGCGTTTCATCGCTGTTTTTTGATGGCAGCAAAGCCGATGAAAAGCCCGGGCGCGCCATTTCAATTGCGATGGAGGGTTCCCGCCCTATTTTGATCGAAGTTCAATCTTTGGTGGTTTCAACCAAATATCCGCTTCCTAGGCGCATGGCGACAGGTCTTGATCTCAATCGCGTTTTGGTCTTGTTGGCGGCGATGGAAAAGCATTTGCGCTTAAGGCTTGAGGATAAAGACGTGTTTTTAAATCTCGCCGGCGGCGTTAAAATCAGCGATCCCGCCTTGGATTTAGCGGTATGCGCTTCTGTTTTAAGTTCAGCTTATGACGCGGCTATTGCCAAGGATATGGCGATTGTCGGGGAAGTGAGCTTGTTGGGGGATATCGGCAACGTTTCCCATTTAGAGCAGCGGCTTAAGGAAGCGGCGAAGATGGGGTTTAAAAAGGCCTTGATGCCCAGCGGCAAGGAAGGAAACAACGCCCCATCGTTTCAGTCCATTCCGGTTTCGGATCTTAAGCAGGCCTCAGCGGCTATTTTTGGAGGAAAATAAAATGATTCTATGGTTATTTAGGTTTTTTATCGTGCTGTCTTGCCCGGTGATTGTGTATTTTGAGATTACCAAGGACTGGCGCGGGCTTTTGATAGGGCTTTTGGTGGGGCTCTTGATTGTCGGTTTTGAAATGCTGGTCGCAGGAATCAGCCTTTTGACCATGATTTCAGGAATCTTAGGCGCTTCCGGCGGCATTATCGTCGCCAAATTAATTGATTACACGGTTTTTCAAATCGGCAATAACGCTCTTTATTTGACCTGGGCCCGCTACGCCGCGCTTAGATATTTCGCTTTCGCGGTTTTGGGCATGATTTTGGCGGTTAGGAAATTGCCCGAGTTTGACGATCTGGATAGAGATATTTTGAAGATGGGAAAAAAGCGCGGCTCGGAGCTTAAAGTGCTGGACACCAGCGCCATTATCGACGGCCGATTGGTCGATATCGCCGAAACGCATTTTTTGTCCGGGACCTTTATCGTTCCGCGCTTTGTCCTCTCCGAGCTCAATTTGCTCGCCGACTCTTCCGATTCGATGAAGCGCGCCCGCGGACGCCGGGGATTGGATATTTTAGCCCGGCTTCAGGAAAACTCCGAAGTTCCGGTTAAAATCATAGACACGGATTTTCCCGATATCAAGTCGGTCGACGGCAAAATTATCCGTTTAGCCGGCGATTTGGGCGGCAAGGTGATCACCACCGATTTTAACCTCAATAAGGTGGCGTCTTTGCAGGGAGTGACATGCTTAAATGTCAACGATTTAGGCTTGGCCCTTAAACCGGTCGCGCTTCCTGGAGAAAGTATGGCGGTTTTTGTGATGAAGGAAGGAAAGGAAAAAGAGCAGGGAGTGGGATATTTAGACGATGGGACGATGGTGGTCGTCGAAGACGGGCGCAAACACATTGGAAAGCGCGTTGATGCGGTGGTGATGTCGATTCTCCAAACCTCGGCCGGGCGGATGATTTTTACGAAATCCCGGGCCGTTCCCACGGAAGAGAGGGCCGCCTGATGCGTTCTTTCGCGGTCATTGTCGCCGCCGGCTCTGGCACGCGAATGGGCCGTCCCAAGCAGTTTTTGCCCTTGGCCGGGAAAACGGTGGTGGAGTGGTCGCTCAAGGCTTTTTTGGAGACTCCGGAAATTGAAGGAGTCATTTTAGTGACGACTGCTGAAAATATCAAGGAACATTCATCTAGGCTTTCCTCCGAGCGGGTTCATCTGGTAGAGGGGGGAGAGACTCGGATGGAATCGGTGCGCCGGGGATTTAAAGAAGTTCCCGAGGATGTGGATCTGATCGCCATTCACGACGGCGCGCGCCCCTTGATTACTCCAACCATCATTCATGAAGTTTTGGAAGAAGCCTATGAGTCGGGCGCGGCGGTGGCCGCGGTGCCGGTCAAAGACACCTTAAAAAAAGTGACCAATAAGCAGCTTTGGGTTTCGGGAACTCCGGTGCGCAGCTCTTTTTGGCTGGCCCAAACGCCGCAATGTTATCGCCGGGAAGTTTTAGCCGAAGCCTTGCAAAAATTCTCGGATGAGAAAAACGCGACCGATGAGAGTCAACTGGTCGAAAAATCCGGACACCGGGTTAAGGTGGTTGCGGCCTCTTACGAAAATATTAAGATTACGACTCCGGAGGATCTGGTGATGGCGGAGAGTTTAATGGAAACGCGCATGGGCGGACAAAAGCGCACTTGCGTCGGAATCGGCTATGACGTTCACAAATTAGTGGCAGGACGGGATTTATGGCTGGGGGGAATTAAAATTAGCCACTCCAAGGGGCTTTTAGGACATTCGGACGGCGATGTCATCTTGCATGCGGTCGGCGACGCGATTTTGGGAGCCTTGGGGGAAGGGGAAATCGGAATGATGTTTCCGCCGGATAACCCGAAAATCAAGGGAATCGCAAGCAAAGAAATTATCGCGGCCGTTTTGGAGAAAGTCGCGCGAAAAAAAGCGATTATCTCTCATGTCGACGTCAATATTTTAGCGGAAGAGCCAAAAATCAAGCCGCACTACGCGGCCATTCGGGATTCGGTCGCTTCTTTGTTGAGTGTTTCGGGGGCCTCGGTCAATATCAAGGCTAAGACTCACGAGGGCCTTGATTCGATCGGAGAGGGCCGCGCGATGGCTTGCCAGGCGGTCGCCTCCATTCTCATTCCCGCGAGTCTATCATGAAAAGTAAATACTTTCCGCTTTTTCTCTTCTTTCTTTTTCTTTCCACTCATCATCTTTTCGCGCAGGATGACCCCTCAAAAACCGTTGATTATCTGGTCTCGGTCAAAGCCCATCATTACCGCTTTGAGCAGATCGGAACTTTTACCTATTTTGTTTGCGTCAAAAAAGATTCTTCCGATGATTGCCAAAAAATCCAGGCGATGAATCTCCAGGCGAGCGTGGACTGGGACGGCTTAACGGCCAAGGCAAAAAAAGAAAGTCTTAAAAATCCGGATGGAGTCTTGGCCCAAGAGACCTTTGTCGATCAATACGGGGGGCCGTGGAAAATTGAGCTGAGAATCGCCAAGGCTTCCGATTCGCCTCAAAATTTTTTAAAGCCGTTTCACGCGGAGGTCTTGGCGCCTTTTTGGGGCTATAAGGTTTCTCAATCTCCGTCCGGAGATATTTTGTCCGCCCAGGTGCTTCTAAAAAAATCGGAATGGCTTGCGGCAAAAAAAGACTTGGGGCTTATTCCCGCCAAGAAAAAAAAGTTTAGCTTTGGCGATTTATTCCGCTAGGATCGGGTAGGGAACTTTGATGAAGGCATTCTTTAAGACCTATGGCTGCCGGGTCAATCAATATGAGACCGAAGCCCTGCGGGAAAAATTGACCAAGAGCCGCTTCGCGGAAGTGTCGGAGGATTTTGCCTCGGCGGATCTTTGCGTCATCAACACCTGCACGGTGACCGAAGAAGCCGACCAAGACGCTTTAAGACTGGCGCGAAAGATTAATCGCAGAAACCCCGCGGCTAAATTAATTGTCACCGGTTGCTTGGCCGAGCGCGATCCGGCGGCTATTCAAAACGCGGCGCCCGGGGCTCTCGTCATCGGAAATAAAGACAAGAAAAATATCCCGGCTTTGATTGGCTGCACTTCGGCTCCGGATTTGTCTTCTATCACCGGTTTTTGGGGGCATTCCCGCGCCTTCGTCAAAATTCAAGATGGCTGTGACATGGGATGCTCTTTTTGCATCATTCCTTCCATTCGCCCGAATTTATCCGCGCGGCCTTTTGAGGAAATCTCTTCTGAAATTCAGGGTTTGATTAAAAACCGCTGTCCCGAGATTGTTTTGTGCGGGATTCGTCTCGGGCGGTACCTCTCCACAGATTTAGCCTCTCGCCGAATTGATTTTGTCGGGTTATTGGAACGCTTGCTTGAAATCCCCGGGGATTTCCGTATTCGGCTTTCGTCTCTTGAGATTACCGATGTCACGGACCGTTTTATCGCCCTCTTGTCCCGAGCGGACGGTAAAATAGCGCCGTCTTTACATCTTCCGCTTCAATCGGGCTCGGATAAAACTTTAAAAGAGATGGGGCGTTGGTATACGGCGGGCTTTTATCGAAGGCGTCTTGAGGCTTTGCGCGAAAAAGTTCCCAACTGCGCGGTTTTTAGCGATGTCATGGCGGGTTTTCCCGGCGAATCCGATGCGGATTTCGAGGAAAGCCTTCGCTTTATTGGCGAGATGAAATTTTCCGGCCTCCATCCGTTTCGGTATTCTTCTCGCCCTGGAACCGCGGCGGAAAAAAGAGCGGATCATCTTCCGGAAAAGATCATTTTGTCGCGGGCGGAATCTCTTCGGGCTTTAGACCGGCAGCTGAGAACTGATTTTGCGTCTCATGCGGTGGGGAGTGTTTCCCGTATCGTGGTCGAGGGCCGTCCCGGAAAGCCCGAAGGCCTCTGCGAAAATTTTCTGAGCGTTTCCTTGGACCGTTATCCCGGTCCCGGTTTTGCCTGGGTCCGAATCCATTCTTCAAAAGATTTAAACGCTTTCGCCGAAGTTCTGCCCCAAAGAGCCCGCGAGAATTTTCCCATCGTGCGATGATTGTCCGTTACGGCCCGTTTCATCCGGCCCTGGAAGAAGCGTTGGTCCTAGATATTAAAGAAATCCTCTCGCGCGGCCCCGCGCCTATCTGCGTGGTGGTTCCTTCCCGGCGACTGGCCTTGCGCCTAGAGCGTTTATTGGCTGTTGAAAAACAAATTCCTCTTCTCAATGTTCATTTTCACACCTTTTACAGTCTGGCCTGGTCTATTCTTCGGGAAGAAGAGCCCTTGGACGGGGTTTTTATTTCCGAGCCGCTCTTTTTTAATCGCCTGGTGGATTCCTTGGCGGAAACTGAACTGCCGGATTCCCTTTGGCCCAAAAAATCGAAAAGGCCCAAAGCCTTTTCAGAGAGCTTGCGCTCAAGCCTCCGAGATTTAATTGACGCGGGCCTTGTCTTCGATGATTTAAGCGCCTATCAAGACGAGCTTGAATTTGAGGGATCTCAAGCCCTTAAGTCTTTGTCTCTTTTTGCCCAACTTTATCGGGAGAAGTTAAAAGAATTGAAAATTTTCTCGATGGCGGAATTAGTGCGCTTGGCCGCCCAAAAATCGGAAAAATCCCGTTTCTTGGGGCAATTCCAGGAGATTATTTATTACGGGTTCTATGATTTGACGGGTCTTCAGCTTGATTTTTTCGAGAATGTGACAAAATCCCATCCCTGCCGCCTGTTTTTTCCATATGCGAAATCTCATCCCGCTTTTGCCTTCGCGAAAGATTTTTTTGAGCAGAAGCTCGCCGCTCATGATTTAACGGAGTTGGGTTTGGGCTTTGAGGGCCGGCCTTTGGGGACTGTCCTGGAAAATCTTTTCGCTTCTTCGCTTAAACCGGTCTTAGCCGCGCCGCCTATTCGCCTAGTTTCCGCTTCCGGAATAGAAGATGAGATCTGGTTTGCCGCCAAGGAAATACTGCGCTTGGTCGAGGAAGAGAAAGTGGGCTTTGATGAAATTGGGGTGGTTTTTCGCTCGCTTGATTTTGCCCGAAGTTCCATCGCCCGCGTTTTTGAGGAAAATAAAATCGTTTATGACATGAAGGCTCAAGAGCCCATGTTACGCCGCCCTCTGGCGAAAACCCTTTTTAATTTTCTAAGTCTTGCTCGGCGGGATTTTCCCGCTTTTTCGGTAGAAGACGTTATTTCTTCTCCCTATTTCGACCCGGGAAACCTCGCTCGGGAATGGACATCGGAAGCGCGCCGGATTATTCGGAGTTTGAAAATGGGCGGCGGCTGGCTTCAGTGGAAAGGGCGCTTATCGCAAGAGGCTTTAAAAAAAATGAGTTTCTCCAAGGACTTCTCGCGTGAATCGGCGGCTTTTCTTTGGGAGTTTTTGCTTTTCTTGAAAGAAAGTTTGAACCATAAACCCCTTTCGTGGTCCGATTTTTCTAAAACCGCGCGGGCTTTAATTGAAAAATTCTTTAAATTGCCCAAGGACGCTTCAAGTCAAGAAATAGAAACTTGGGAGCTCTTTATGTCGGGGCTGGAATCTCTTTCTCTGCTTGACCGGATTTCCCGCCCGAAAGATTTCTCC
>JAKAQV010000079.1 GCA_021819565.1 bacterium
TCCGATCTGTGCCAATTCGTCTTGGGACTGTTTTACTTTGAGATGAACCTTGACCCGCGCTAAAAGCTCCTCGATAGCGAAGGGCTTCTGAACATAGTCCTGGGCTCCGGCTTCAAAAGCGGCCAGGCGAGTTGGCAAATCTCCCTTGGCGGTGAGAAAAATAACCGGGATAAAAGGCCCAACCCCGGTCCTGGTCATCCGGCAGACATCAATGCCGCTGCCGTCCGGAAGCCCGATATCCACGATGATAAGGTCCGGGCGTTTTTCGTTAAAAAATTTAAGCCCTTGGGCCGCGGTCTCGCAGGCCGTGACAGAAAAGCCGTTTGACTGGAGAACAGTTGACGCAAAAGAGCGGATATTGGCGTCGTCTTCTATCAGCAGGATATGGTAAGCCATAATCTCTCTACGCCTAAAAGTCTAACATATTCAAATGCCGAGTCAAGCGCGTTTCTGGCGGATTGCGGTTTAAGGCCTCTATTTGAAACAATAGGGTGTGGATCATTTCTTGGCAACCCACAAAGCCTTCCGCTCGATTTCGGCAAGCTCCATTGAAAACGCCTTGCCGTTGATTTCTCTGCGCCGCTACAAACGCGGAGAAGCGATATTTGAGGAGGGAAATCCGGCCCAGGCGGTTTATCTTTTGCGCTCGGGGCTGATCAAGGCCGCGAAATACTCGCCCAATTCAGACCTGGCGGCGATGGAGATCATCACTCCCGGGCAAATGTTCGGGATGATCGCAGTGATGGACAAAAAGAATTACCCCGTGAGCGCGTCTTCTCTCCAGGATTCGGAGGTCTATCGCATTCCCGAGCGCGTCTTTACCGAGTTTTTGGAAAAATACCCCGCCTTTTCCAAAGAAGTCTACTCCGCTATAGGGAGCCATATCCGCCACGCGCAGACCCTTCGCGCTTTGTCCAAGGAACAGGTCGAACGCCGTATCGCCTGGGTTTTACTTTTACTTTCGCAGTCGCTGGGAAAAAACATGGAGCTGCGCCGTCAGGATATCGCGGAACTCGCCGCCTGCACGCCGGAAACGGCGATGCGAACCTTGGGCGATCTTAAGAGAAATAAAATCATTTCCTCCGGCTGGAAGCGCGTGACAATCCTTGATAGCGAACGCTTAAGCAAAATAGCCTCCTTTTAAAAACCTGCGCCAGCGCATAGATTCTTTGTCGGCCGCATGATATCCTAATGTTAGGAGGCTTTCCATGAACACGCCTATCACGGCGGATGAAACCGTCGCTTCAATCGCCAAAAAGTCGCCTGAGCTCCATAAAATTCTCGTCCAATACGGGCTTGATATGTGTTGCGGAGGGGTTCATCCCCTGCGCTTGGCGGCCCAGGCCCACGGGGTTAATCTCAAGGAAATTTTATCCGCGCTTAATTCCTGCCTGGCTCCAGAGTCCGGGGGCAAGACTTATATTCTCGATGTTCATGGTTTAGAGCCGCCGGAGCCCATGGTTCAAATTCTCTCGAAACTTTCCGAGTTGGGGCCGAAAGACGCGCTTGAGGTCGAGCATTTCCGCGAGCCCGTGCCGCTTTACGCCCATTTGGAGGCGGCCGGTTTTGAGCATGAGATACAAACGCTCGCCGAGGGCCGCTATAAGCTTCGCATTTATAAAAAATGACAAGCGCCAAAGAGACGCCGCAACAGCCATCTTTTATTTTAAGCGGCTCCGCGCCGTTTCTTAAATCCGCGCCGCCGGCCTCTCTCCCGATGCGGCATTTCGCCTTCGCGGCCTTCGCTTTCTGGATATTTGCGGCGGAATTCGCGATTCACTCAACTCGCCTCTTGGGATTTGATTTCGAGGCTCTCTGGGTTTTGGGGTTGGCGCATTCCCTGACCCTGGGTTTTATCGCGATGACGATTTTAGGCGTGATGATCCAGATGTCTTCTGTCCTCTGGGAAATTCCGCTTCAGGCTCCGCATCGTATCATCAGTCTTTGCTGGTGGGGCTTTTCCTCGGGCCTTACTATTTTCGTTTATTTTTTGTGGAGCGACCGCGTTTTTTATTGGATTCCAGCCGCTTTGGCGGCTCTTTCTCTCACGGGATACATCGCTATTTTTATTCGAACCATGCTCGCGGCCAAGAAAATTGATTGGACGGGAAAACATTTAGCGGTCTCAATGGTCTATTTAATTTCTCTAGCCATTCTGGGAGTTCTCTTGAGTTATGACCGTGAGCGCGGCGTGATTTTCCCTGACCCTCAAGGCGCTTTGATCGCCCATATTCATCTGGCTCTGATTGGTTGGGTCTCTTTGAGCATTATCGGAGTTTCTTATCGCCTGGTTTCGATGTTCGCGCTGTCCCATCTTGAATCAAAAACGCCGGGACGCCTAGCGCTTTTTCTCCTTAATGTCGGACTTATTGGCCTTGTTGGAGATTCTCTTTGGAACGCTCATCGTTTTTTGCCGTTGTGGGCCTCTCTTTTAAGCGCGGCCTATTTTATCTACGCCCTTCAGATGTTCCGAATATTCAAGGAAAGAATGAGGAAACTGGATCCGTCTCTCAGTTTCACGATATTGGCGCTTTTTGGCGGCGTCCTATGGTGCGCCTTGGGGCTCGGGCTTTCTTTCGGCTGGATCAAGGACAGCGTCCATGCGCGGGAAGCCTATATCGCTTCCGCGCTTTTAGGATGGGTAACGCCCTTTATTCTTGGAGAAATTCATAAGATCGTTCCATTCTTAGTCTGGCTTCACGTTTATAGCCCGCAAAATTTTAAGCCGCCCGTCCGCGTCCCTAAAATCTCGGATTTAACCAGCCAAAAACTCGCTTGGGGGGAATTGATCGCGGCTGTTTTCGCCTTGATTCTGGTTGTCCTTGGCTTTCTCATCAAGTCTCGCGGGATTCTCCGCCTGGGAGCTTTTTCCTGGCTTTTAGTCGCCACCCTTTACGCCATCAACACGATGATCAGCCTCAAGCACTTTTTATGGAAAGACCCGAGATGGAGCTGACTTAAAAAAAGGGGACAGTCCCATTTTTTAAGTCCTGATTTTTGAAAAAATGTCCGCGACATCTTTATCCTCTAAAAATCGGTCGCAGGCGGGGTAGAGGACTTGTTCTTCCTTGGCGTTGTGGTGGCTTAAAATCGAAGCTAGCGCCTTCTCGTGAATTTTCGCGTCCGAAAGATCGGCTTTTTTAAGAGCTTGAATTACCGCGGCTTTTTCTTGGCGAATCTCTTTGTGCTCGATGAGCATGACGCGAATCGGGCCTTCTTTAAACATCGGATTTTTTTGAGCGAGAGCCGGAAATAAAATCGTCTCTTCCCAAACGATATGCCGCTCAAGCCTTCGGTCATACTCCTCGAAAATGCCGCGATATTCCGCCAATGCCTTAAAGCGGAGATCGAGAAATAGAGCGTCAATCTCGCGATGGTCTTTTTCAAAAAAATCGAAGATTTTTCCCATTAAGCCTTTCCCTCCAGGTAATTTTTGAGCGCAACGGCATGGTTTATTTTTTGATCCTTGGCCGCGAATAAAAGCGTGACAGTTTGTTTTTTCGCGTGCTCGCGTAAGCTCTCAACCTCTTCTTTGAGATCCTTAAGCTCCGCGTGATAGCGCTTCTGAAATTCCTCCCATTTTTCCGGGTCATGGTCAAACCATTGCCTCAGTTCTGTCGAGGGCGCAATGGATTTAAGCCACAAGCCCACTTTCGCTCTTTCCTTTGAAACTCCCCTGGGCCAAAGCCGGTCCACCAAAACGCGAAAGCCGTCCTCTTTGGAATAATCATCATAAACGCGCTTAATCCGGATTTTTAATTTCATGACTCTATTATAAACCCAAGGCGGCTCGCCCGTCCATCGTGATCATTCGAGGATTCCAAGGCGGATCCCAAATCAAGCTGATTTTGACTTCCTTATTTTTAAAGGCGGATTTAAGCGCTGATTCGGCCATCAAGACGATGCTTTCGCCCATTGGGCAATTACGAGTCGTCAAGGTCATCTTTAAATGCACCCAGTCTGCGGAGGCGTCTATTCCATAAATAAATCCGGCGCTGACAATATCGATTCCCACCTCAGGGTCAAGAACGGTTTCCAGAGCCGAGATCGCGCTTTGCACCAGCGCCTCCCGCTTAAGGGCCTCCGGAGGCGGCGCTTGGGAGTTTTCCTGCATGGGATTAAACCTGTTTTTTATAAAAATAAACTTCCCAGTTTTCCTCTCCGATTTTTTTGGCCCAATGTTCAAAACCTTTTGATTCCAAGACTTTATATAAAGGAAAAGGCTCAAAGGAGACGCGCAAAAGCAAAACTTCCCCTTCTTGGACCTTGAGAGAGGCGGCCATTATTTTCGCGAAAGGCTCTTCGCCTTTTCGCAAATCCTCCCGCACATCAACGGAATGCGCGCGGGAATTTCCGATCCAATACGGCGCCTTTTCGCCGGCGTCAAGAGATGGGGCGCGTTTGTCGGGGGCGATTCGCTTAATCAACACGGACCATTTCTCCGGCCCTCTATCCGCCGCGGTCCATTCAAATTCTCCCGCCCGTTCGGCCTTAAACTCATAAAAAAGCGGTTTGGGGTCGTGATCGTTGATTAATTTCAGCACGCCTCCAACCGGAAGATTCTCCCAGGTTTTAAAAATAAGCGGGTGCCTCTCTCTTGGCGAGACCCTGCAAACATCCAAGCAAACTTCGTCGCTCATATCAGCCTCCTGTTTCAATTAGGATAACAGAAAGCTCGCGGCGTTAATATGCGCTAGAACAGGTTTTTTAAAATTTTGACAGGGAGCTACCAGGAAGAAAACCTGAGCGAGGCGGCGCAAAAGACGATCGCGGCCAAGATAAAAAGGTTGAGCGTTCCCCAAAACTTCATTTTCGCCGCTAAGGCTCTGATTCGGGCCGGATCCTTGGCTTCCATCATTTGCGGACCCCAAACATAGGTGTGGAGAAGACTTAAAATGACCATCAAGGCGACTAAAACGAGTTTAACGCCCAAAATTTTTCCCCAGGGGCCTAAAAAAATTTCGGGAGTGTCTCGAATTTCCCAAAGCTTGAAAATTCCGGTCGCAAGAAGGGTCGCCCAGCATCCCCACATGACGATTTTAAAGCGCGCGCCGATTTCCCGGTAAATTTCAAAGCGGGCGGAGTCTTTCAAAAATTTTCTCAATATCGGCTGAACGGCTAAAGACATCGCGAAGGTTCCACCGACCCAAATAATCGCGGCCATCAGATGCAGCCAATGAATAAAGGCGTCCATCAATTCCTCACCGGGACAAATTCATCCCAACCGAAGAGCTCGGGATATTCCTTCCACGGGCCCTCGCAGACAAAATCATAGCGGCAGTTGCGGCATTTGTCGGTTTTGGATTTCCCCTCATCATGGCGATAGGCCGTATAATCGGCGATCACCGCCTCCGCGTCATAGACTGCGGTGTGCGGGATGATTTTTTCGGCGACATAATTTTCATAGCCTTTCATGAGACAATAAGGGATGGCCTCCGTCATACAGCATATGCCGGCTTTAATTCCGATGTCAAGGCCTTTAAAAATATAGGGCATGATTTCGGATTTTTTCGGAACGATTTTATTTTTATTTTTGTCTGCTTCGCCCAAAATATGGACAAAGGCGAATTGATACTGATTGACGCCTAAAGAGACCAGGAGTCTCGCGATGTTCGGCAAATCCTTATAATTGAGCTCGGTAATGACCGTGTTTGTCAGTATCCGCTGCCCCAGTTTTCTCAGATTTCGGATTCCGCCGATGACCTGGACAAAGGCCCCCGGGACTCGGGTTAGTTCATCATGAATTTGGGGCACGGACCCGTGAAGGGCGGGGGAAAACTCGTTGGCCCCGGCGTCTATTAATTCCCGGCAAAAGTCCTCGTAAAAAAATCGGCGTCCGTTGGATTGAATTTGAATGATTTCATAGCCCAAATCGCGGGCAAGGCGAATGGCTCCAAGAAGACCCTTGTGCACGGTCGGTTCTCCGCCGGTCAAAACCAAACTCTTGGCGCCCTTTAAACGGCCTTCTTCCAAGCTCGCCTTGATTTGATCCGCCGATTTGGGGCCAAACTTGCTTCTTTTATCTCCCTGAACGCAAAAATGGCAGCGGTTATTGCAGGCAAAGCCGAGCTTGAGATCGATTCGTTCGGCGCTCATGCGCTCATGCGGGAATTTTTAAGAGCGTTTTCCGCGATCCAATCTTGAGTTCGGCAGGAACAATAATAGACCGACATTTTAAACTTGTGGATCAAGGCGTAGAGAAGATGGCCGAAGACCGTTTCCTCGCTTTTGGCGACGGGAGACCAGGTCAGTCTAAAATCGGGCGAACCGCTTGAAGAGGCCTGATAGCCGCGTTTTTGTAAAGAATCAATATTGGCCGCGCTCGCGAAAAGCTCATGCAAAATGAGCTGTTTAACGCCTAAATTATCAAGATGATGCATGATGTCCCGAACGGGTTTTTTATCTTCAGGGACTGCCGGCATTTCAATTTCGACATCGCTGAAAACTTCTCTGGCGAGCTCGACCGGAGAGGCGTCATAAGCGCGGGCGGCCAAATCAATCCTCAATCCTGAAACTCCGGCGGCTTTCAGTTCCTTTAGAATTGGCAGGCTTAGGCGATCGGCATTGGTGTAAAGGTCAATCCAAAGCTCGGGGCCAAAATTTTTTTTGAGAGCCGCCAGGATCTCAAAAACGCGTTTGGGAAAAAGCAGGGGCTCGCCGCCTCCAATCCCGACGCTTTTAACTCCCAAATTTTTGAGGCTGAGAATGGCTTCTTCAAGAGACTTAACCTCTCGCCCGTGAACGCTTAAGACATCCTTGCGGGGTTTGGGATTGAAACAAAAAAAACAGTCGCGGTTGCAAAGGGTAGTGACGCTTAAGTGGCTTGCGCATCCCTCAAGACAAGGCTTGCAGCCTTCCGAGAGTTCCCGCGTATAAAGCGTGCCGCGCTCGGGCCATCCCTTAATCCCGTGGGCTTTAAGCAGACGCAAAAACCGCGCTTTTCGGCTCTGGGCCATTTCAGGATGACGTTCCGGAGGCAGAACTTCCCTGCGGGCGAGCCCCAAGGCATAGCGTTCAAAGGTTTCAGAGAGAGGCTGGGTCATGGTTTCATTTCGTTGAGACTCGGTCATATACGCAGGCCGGTTCTTCGGCTAAAACGTTGTTATAAGCGAAATAGGCTCTGGCGCGGCAGCCGCCGCAGACGTTTTTAAAATCACAGGCGCCGCAACGGCCTTCCAAAAGTTCCGGATTTCGGAAATCCTCAAAGAGTTTAGAATCCGTCCAAATTGTCTTAAGCGGAGTCTTTTTGATATTGCCGGAAGATAGGGGAAGATATCCGCATGGAAAAACATCGCCTTTGTGGGAAACAAAACACATGTGGATACCAGCGAGACATCCTTTTCGGTCATCAGTCGAAATAGGGACAGTTTCCATTTCCGCTTCAACGCGGTAATAATGCGGAGCGCAGATGGCTTTGATGGGAAGTTCTCCGGGCCTGTCTTTTTTTGCGACCCATTTGAGCCATTCTTCCACTTCTTCCGGCAAAAGCATATCGGAATCGGCGATTTCGACCCCGCAGCCGACTGGAACCAAAAGAAAGAGATAAAGAGCCGAAGCGCCTATGCTTTTTGAAAGATGATACACTTCCGTAATTTCGCCGACGTTTTTCTTGGTCATCGTGAAATTAACTTGGACCTTGATTCCCGCGTTTTTAAGGGCGAGAAACCCCTTAAGAGCCTTGGCGAAATTTCCAGATCCGCGGAAAGCGTCATGAGTTTTGGCGACGGCCCCATCTAAAGAAATCGAGGCGTAGTAAACTCCGGCCTTGGCTAATTTTTCGGCGACCCTGTCATTGACCAGCGTGCCATTGGTCGCAAGCCCCGAAGGGAGGCCCCGGCTTTGGGCGTATTCGATGAGTTCGAAGATGTCTTTTCTGAAAAGCGGTTCGCCGCCTGAAAAAATCAAGACCGGGCGGCCCATCTCGGAAAGCTGATCGATAAAGGACTTTGCTTCCTTGGTCGTCAACTCATCGGGAGAGCCTTTGACCAGAACATCGGTTCTTCGGCAGTGAATGCAGCGGAGATTGCAGCCGGCCGTCACTTCCCAATAAACCCGCCTCAGCGTCGCGGCCAGAGGCGGGTTCATGGGATATCTCAAACTAAGAGTGTTGAGCCGGAGACGAAGCGGGAGCGCTCGAAGCCCCGGAAGCGGTCTTTTTAGCGGAGGAAGACGTTCCGAAAATCCGGGCATAATCCTTGGGATAATTCTGTTTAAAGCTCTTTAAAAGCTTTTCTCGATTCGCTTCCCAGGCTTCTGCGTTGGCGCCCGTCTTTCGGACTTTGGAATCATAAACCAAGAACTCAAATATCTTTTTGCCTTCCGAAGGCCGGATATTCGATCCCGGTTTGGACATCATCTTGTGAACGTATCGGCTCCAGATTTTTTGGCCGATTTGCCAAACCAAGGGATTTTTGAACATTTCAGGATTGGTCTTTTTGTCCGCCGCCTGCTCATCCGCAGTCAATTGCAAAAATTGCGAGTTAATCGGGCGGGCGATGGTGTGGCAAGCCGAGCACTTGTTGAGAAACAAGTGATAATACATCTTCATTTTGGGCGGATAATGCGAGACGTCAATGGAAGTGGATCCGAAATCATTCGGATAAACGCCTCCCGACTTGTCCTGAGAATAGGCCTGCGCAAAAAGCGTTCCGCTGATAATGGCGGCCCCGCCGATGATTACGGCTATTTTTTTTATGTTCATGTCAGTCTCCTTACTTTTTTATTTATTCCGTCAAAATCCAACTTCAAACTGAAGGCTTAAGCGATTTCCCATCGGCAAAAGGGCCGCAATATTTGAATTGACCCCTCCGTAGTTAGCGGTCCCGCCTCCGCCGAATCGGTTCGTATCCACCGTATACTCAAGGAAACCCTTGAAATTCGGCGCGAAATAATGAGCCACCTGGGCTGTCACATAGTTGAATCGCTCGGTTCCGTTCCATAAAGTCATCCAGTTTTCTCTAATGAGAGGGACTAA
>JAKAQV010000080.1 GCA_021819565.1 bacterium
GTTCGGGAACGCTCTTTGTTCCAGAGTTTTGCAAGACCAGAAGAACGGTCCCCGGGGCCTGGGGATTTCCCATATCCACAAAAAAGACGGGCTTTTTAAGAGACTGAGCGGCGCGTTTAAGGGCTTTAAATAAAAAGGCGATGGAAGAAGAATAAATCATTTCGGTCCAGTAAGACAGAATTTTTGAGTTAGCTAGGGAAGAGGGAGCGTCTTTGAGGGTTTGAGTTAAATCCGAAAGTCCTTGAGCGCCGGAAAAATCTCCGCTGAGATTTTGATAGGCCTGGGCTAGGTTTTCCGCGCTTGAAAGTCCCGGGCGGCGCTTAAAGTCAAAATAGGGACTATTAATCGATTCAAGATTTAAAAACGCGATGGGAAAACTCGATTTAAAGTTTTGCGGCGGCGCAAAAACGAGAGAAGCGATTTTTTGAAAATGGGGATTATGCGTTTTAAATTTAATTTCATTTCCAAGGTTGACGGGTTGGGGCGCGCGAAACATCGCAAGGGTTTGCCAGAACCAATCCCATAATATTCGAGTTTCAATGGCGGCGGAATCTCAGGCGGCGGCCCAGGCGGCGGATAAGGGAGATTGTCTCCCTAAGCGCCTTTCAAGATCGTAAAAAGCCTTCCAGCTCAAATCAAGGGCGGGAGAAAAAATTTCTTGAGCGCCGAAAATCAAAGCCAGATTTCCCGCAGAGCCTGCTTGCCGCGGCAATAATTGGATAGAAAGAGAGAGAGGAAACGGCGGCAGAATCGCCTTGAATTGTCCGGAGGAAATCTTTTCCATTCGGAGTCTGGAAGTAAAAGAATCGGGAGGAAGAGTTTCTTTAAGGGCGGAGCGGTTAAGATTTTGAAGATAGTCGAGCGTTTTTGGCCAGTTGCTGATCAGCGGCTTTTTGCGGGTTCCTAAAAGATCATTCCAGGATTTAAAAGCTTTCATTTCGCGCTTAAAGGTAGGATCCTCGCGCTCAAGCGCCGCCTGGGCGGTTTCTTCTAAGAGTTGAGACAGGGCTATCTTGGCTTTTTTCGCGGCCGCTCGCATTATGATCCGATCTAAAAACGAAACGGTCAAAGGAGATAATTCCCTTTTTTTCGCGGCCTTTTTGGCTATCGAGAGGGAGGCTTGAAATAAAACAGGGGCGTCAATGGCGGAAGCGGAATCGGCGACGGAGGCGGCTTGATAGACGCGGTCAAAGGCGTTTTCGGTTTTCCCCTCGACCATATGCGATTGGGACTTTGCTCGGCTCTTATGCCCGGCAATTTCGCGGTCGAAGATTTTTCGCAGCTGCTTTTGAAGCTCTTCAACCTCCGCGGGGTTTGCGTTTTGATTTGAGTTTTGAAGAGAACCCAAACTCGATTTTGGGCTCGTCCATTCCGGACTTCCCGGCGGAACCCCGATAGGGAGATGAACGTTTTTTGCTTGAGACTGAACGGGCGGGATAGAAGGATTAGTTTGAGAAGGAGATGCTTGACTCGCAGGAGCGGAGTTTGTTTTTTGCGTTTGAGCCGCCGCCGGGGTTTGGGCCGGCAAAATGATTGGATCGTTTTGGATTTGAACGCTGGGGAGAGTTTGAGATTGAGAGGGTAGTTGAGTCTGAATTTGATTTTGCTCAATTCCGAGGTCCTGATCCGAGTTCTGGGGTTGGGAGAGAACGGGCGAATCATTGCTTGCGGGAGTTTCTATTTTTATCTGAGGGCCAGCCTGGGCCTTCCAAGAAGCGAGAGACAAGAGTAAGAAAATTGTCCGCATACTTTATTGTATCAAGTTGGGGGCGCAATCCTTTAGTGGAGACTGTAGAGGCATATTCCGCCTAAGCAGTGCAGTGGATGAAGGCGATTTAAAAGGCCGTTGACCAAGAGGTTTGATCTTCGGTAATAAGATTGATCTCCTTTGTAGTTTCCAATATAAGGGTTATAGAGGATGTGGGTAAACCCCAGGGCTAATAATTCTTGGCGCAATTGCCGCCAGTCGGCGATGGAGTTGTAATCGAGAACTCCGGGGTTTAAAGGATCGCCCCAGGCGTATTGGGGGTTGAGATAATAGCCCCTGACATCCCGGAAAAGAAAAATTTTAGAATTTAGCGGCAGATGATTGGCGGCTTGACTCATCAAATACCAAGGCCCGAGACTTTTTTCAAGATAATGCCGGGCGGGCGGCTCTAGAGCGGCATCGAGGTTTAAAAAGGCATACATTTCGTTGTTCAAAGACAATTTCTTCAAGGGCCAGAGGCCAATTAAAAGCGCGGAAAATGCCAGGGTTCGCAAGAACGGTTTTTCTCCGAGGAGTTGGGAACTCCAGGCGCCGATTAAAACCGCCAAGATCGCGGCCGCCGGTAAAAAATAGCGCCAGTCCTGGTAGACATAAAACCAAACCGTGTAGAAGAAAAAGATAAAGAGAAGAATTTTTTTCTCGATCGCTTCGAGAGACGGGCGCCGGATGAGACGAACGGAGAGCAAAATGAAAAAAGGAATCATCATCCACTGCGGCTGGTGGAGAAAGGTCTTGGGTTTTAAAA
This sequence comes from bacterium, assembly GCA_021819565.1. GTDB lineage: Bacteria > Elusimicrobiota > Elusimicrobia > UBA1565 > UBA9628 > JAKAQV01. The sequence continues at coordinate 2,514 of JAKAQV010000080.1, forward strand.
TAAGGACAAAGGGGACGCTTAAATAATGAACGAAGGTTTTGGAGACTCCTTCGGTCACTGACGCAGATAAGCGCTTCCAGGCCGCCATATCCGGGGCGCTGGCATGAAAAAATTGTCCCAAATAGGGCCAGACCGGGTTTCCAGTTTGAATCCAATTTTTTAAATACCAGGGAAATCCCAAAAGAAAGACTCCGCTTCCGTAGAGAAAAATTTCTTTTGCCTTCTCAAGGACGGAATCGGAATTTTGGATTAAAATCAGAGCGCCTAAAGCTGCGATGGCCCATAGCCCGGTAATTTTCGCGCTGGCGGCAAGGCCGCTTAAGAGCCCGCAGAGAAATAAGAGCCGCTTGCGTTCTCGTGAAAGCGGTTCTCGCGATAAGATGAGAAAAACAAAAACAGCGGCGGCGATGGTTTGGGCGATGTTGAGGTCTGTTTCCGCGTTTCCTATGACCCGTTGAAATAACGGCTGAACCGATAAAAGAGCGCAAGAAATTTCCGCCGCTCTATTTCCAAAGAAACGCCGGGCAATCAGCCATGCCGCGGCCAAAAGTCCAAGGCCGTTGATAAAATTAACGATGTGGGCGGCGCGGGCGCCGATGAAGGCCAAGCACAAGAGATAAATCATTTCGGCTCCAAGGGGATAATGGGCATTGGCTGACCATCTTAAGTTGACCAAGGCCTTGTCATGGAGAAAAATTTTGGGAAGAGCCAGATGATAAGCCAAGGAGTCCCAATCGGTGTCCGGGGCTGAGCTAGCGATAAAGCCTCGCAAAAGGGCGGCAAAAATGGCGGTCCAGCAAAGAATGGATATCCAATCTCTTTTCTCGTGAGAGGAATCTCTAATTTTTTGGACGGCTTTGGCGAAAAAATTTCTTTCTCGCCAGGCTCCCCAACAGAGAAATGCAAAGAGGCTCAATAATACCGCGCTTGTGTAAAGAGAAAGAAGACCGAGACTGAAGATGAGTAGAGAAATTAATCCCTCCCCGATAACCAACGATAGAAATAATTTTTCCGGCGTCTCTAAAACTTCTGAAATCTCAAGCGAATCTAGGATGGCGCGGCCTAAAGATAAAAAGCCAAGGGCGAGGATGAGGGCGAAAACGACGCTAGCGGTAAAATGAAAAAATCCGTTGAGACTCCTGAGAGTTAAAGCGTTCGGATGCGAAAATAAATAGGACAGGCAATAGCGGCTTTGAAATAAAACAAAGGCGAGCGCGAGAAAAAAAGATAAAAATAGGTTAATTTTGGCTTGAGAGCTTATCTGAAATTTTTTCGCGCAATTCAAGGATCGCTCGAACATAGTTGTCGGAAGGGTTGTAGGCGTAAATCGAGTTCCAGATCGGAGATCCCGGGCTGGAATCTCCGGCGGCGTATCCGTGGGCTATGAGGTAGTGGGCGACGCTGGCTAAAACGTCGGGCCAACTCTTCCAGTTTTTAACTCCGTCCCCATCGAAATCGACGGCATATGTATTGTAGCTGGACGGCATGAATTGAAAATATCCGAAAGCTCCGGCGTAGGAACCCTTGATGGATTGAGGACGAATGTTTCCTTTATAACAAAGCTCCATGTAAGCGGCCAGTTCTTGCCGAGCCCAATCGGATAAGGCCGGGATCTTGGCCGCGATGGTGTAAAGGGCCGATAGGACCGGAATGCTTCCGGTGACATGTCCCCAGCGCGTTTCAACCCCGACCAAGCTGACTAAAATAAGAGGATCGACGGGATAATCGTTTTGGATTTGAGACAAAAGTTCCGCATGTTTTTGATAAAAAGCGGCGCCGTAATCGATATTGGCCTTGGTCATGAATCTTTTGCGGTATTCTTTATAGGGCATTTTCTCGGCGGGGCGGTGGAATAAGCCGATAATTGCGGGGATGATCTTCGTCTTTGGATTAAACAAGGCTCTGTGGACAAAGGAGTTGGGGACATTAGAATCGGAGAGACGATGGATGATATCTCGATAAATGGTTTCTTTGCTGAGGGCTTTTTTACTCTCGGTCAAAGAGGAGCTTTTTTGCCTGAGGAGAATTTGAATCTGATTGATCTGATTGAAAAATGCGGAATCATCCTGCGGGAGTTCTGCCGCTTGAGAGAGGAGAACATTTCCGAGGACCAATATCAAGGACAGAGATAATTTTTTCCTATTCATAATTTAAGTTTAGCATAGAAAGTCTTACATAAGACCATGATAAATTCCTATCATTAGAAACATGGCGCGCTCACGGCCTGTCGCGGAAACTTTGCCGGTTGGTCTTTCATGGCTGGATTTCCTTCAGCATTTTTTTCTGGTCTTAGCCTTTTTTGTCTCTCCGCTGATTTTTTTTACCAATCTTACTCGCAATCCCTATATCACGCAGATTTGCGCCCTCAATATCTCGATTTCCATCGTTCTCACTCTTTGGATGTTCCAAAATTACGGAGAGTTGCGAAAGATTAAGACGGTTCTTGATTTTCCGCTGCTCTTTTGGACCCTCATTATTTTCATCAGTTGGGGATACGCTTTTTTTAGGCACGTCAAATTTTACCGGCCCTCCGTTTTCAATGAAGGCCTTAACCATGAAATTTTTTGGGTGATCAACTGCCTGGGGGCTTTTTTTATCGGGGTTTCTTCGATCCGAAGTCAAGAGGAGGCCGATGAAGATGTCAACATCTGGGCGTGGGCGGGTTTTTGCGTTGTATGGGGGAGTTTGTGGTTTTTTTTCCCGTTGATGAGGAGTTCCAACTCGCCAGCCACCGACATCGCGGCCTTGGTCTGGAACGGTTACGGGGCTTTTCTCTGGGTGTTGGGAGTGGGATGTTGCGTTTACTTAAGCTTTAAAAGAAGAGCCATTGATTATCTCCATCTCGCTTTGGCCGCGGGGTTTTTGGCCTCGGCTTACGGCGTTCTTCAGTATTTTAATTTTGAGTTTATTTGGCCTCACGCGCTCAATCCTTATGGCGGACGCGCGGTTTCAACTTTTGGAAACCCCAACTTCCTTTCTTCCTACAATGTCATCTTGCTTCCTTTTTGCGTGGTTTTATGGGCCCGAGCCAAGGGTGGGGCGCGTTATTGGTATGGCATCTGCGCGCTGACGCTTGAAGCCGGGCTTTTATGCAGCCTGACCCGCTCTTCTTGGCTTGGGGCTTTTGTGGCCGTGTCTTTCTTATTTTTTTCGAAAGGATTTATTCATATGCTCCGGAAAGAAATACGCCTATTTGGGCTTTTTTTTGGAGTGGGTTTTGCCGTTTTTGTCTTATGGCCGCATAGTCTTCTTTCGGCTGGATATCATCCCAGCGTTTTAGGGCGCTTGGAAGAAGTCGATACCTTGCTTAAGCCCGGACCGGTGAAGCAGGCCTATAGTCCTTGGCATCAAAGAGTGATGATTTGGACTTGCGCCTGGCTGATGGCCAAAGACAATCCCTTGACCGGGCAAGGTTTTGGGCTTTTTGAGTTGTTCTATCCGTTTTATCAAGGACCGGTTTTGCGGGCTACGCCTTTTTACTGGGATTTAAGGACTCATGCCAACAATGCCCACAATGAGGCGCTGGAGGTTTTATCCCAGACAGGGATATTGGGGCTGGGGTTGTTTATTTGGGTCTGGGTGGTTTTTTTCCGTTTCGCGCGTGATTTTAGCGGTCAAGAAGAAGATTCCCTTAAAAATTTGTGGGTTTCCGCGGGCGCGGCGAGCGTTTTGGGCATGCTGGCTGACAATCTCCTCAACGTGTCTCTTCATTTCGCGGTTCCGGCTTTTCTTTTTTGGTGGGTGGTGGGCTCTAGCGTTGGAAATGGGCGCGTTCACTTTTTGAAGGCGAGGGCGGAAAAAAATAAAAGAAATATTTGGGTTTTTCTCTCTGTTTTAGGCTTATGCGTGTGGATGATCGGGCGCTGGAGCTGCGTTTGGGAAAGAGAAGTCCATTATTTTTCCGGTTTTAAATTAGCTAGACAGGGAGATATGCCTGGCGCGATTAATCAGCTTGAGATTTCAAAACATTGGGGGCCGCCCGAGGTTAACGCGATTTACGAATTAGGCAACGCTTACGCGCGTTCCGGGTTTTTTAGAAGAGCTGAAAAAAACTATCAGGCGGCTCTTGATGCCAATGCGGGATATGACGAAATTTTCTTTAACAAGGGGGCTATCGAGGCCAATCATCTCAATGACATCCTCGACGCGATTAATAATTTTCGCGTTTCGTGGTGGATTAACCCACTTTTGAAAGACGTTTACAATAGCCTAGGCGCGCTTTATTTGCGAGATCCGCTTAAGTATCTCTCGCCGGCCTTGGATCTTCTCTCATATGGCGTCAAGGTATTCCCCCAAGACTCCGGGTTCTGGAATAATTTAGGCTATCTTCAAACCCTCAATAAAAATTATCCTGAAGCTGTCAGCGATTATCAAAGAGCTCTTCAGATTAACCCCAATTTGACCGCCGCGCGAAAGAATCTGGAAATTCTAACCCACTTTCGTCCCTAAACTCTGTAATAATTTAGCAAACACTTCGGCGCAATAATTATTAGGATAAGCGAAATCTATTTAAGGGAGAAATATCGGTTAAAGCTCATGTTTAGAAGGAGGCAGAAGTTTTTTTGGAGCTTGATTATTGGCTCACTTACCGTCGGTGCATGGGGGGGAATTATTGCTGGCCAAGAGCCGCCGCTGAGCCGCGATATGCAACTGGGAATTTTTTATTTCAAGAAGGGGGAGGATTCCGAGGCGATGGACCGCTTTATTGAAGTCCTTAATGGCGGAAACCCGACCGAGAGAACCCTTGCCAATAAGTATCTTAACCGTATTACTCGGCGCATGTCGGGGACAGAATCAAATCCACAAAAACCAGCTCAAAAAACGGAAGAGAAAACATCTTCTTCTTCATCCTCGGCTGTTCCCTCAAGCGCCGTAAAACCGGCTCCAAGTCCTACTCCATCCCAAGCTCAAGCCGCGCCAGCGTCTGTTGCGGCGCCGCATGAAGCGCCTGTAGCGTCCCCTCAAACACAAAAACAAAGCCCTGCGGTTGCTGTTTCCCCTACGGCTCAAGCCGCGCCACTGAGTCCTAGCGCCATTCAAGAACAAATCAAGGGGAAAATCCAAGCCTTGGCTGATTCCGGATTGAGGCGCTTGAAGCGCGTTCATCGTGTCGTTATTCTTCGTAAAAAAGATGAACGGCCGTTGGCGATTGCCTTGCCTTCGGATATTCTATTTGAAAAGCAAATAGCGTTTAAAAACCGCGCCAATCAAATTATTTCCGATTTAGCCTCGGTCACTTACGGAGAAGGACAAGCGAAAATATTCATTTTCCCCCAAGGAGCCGCATTGGGAGATGTGAAGGTCATGGATATGCGTCGGGCAGTGGCTCTCGCCGATTCCTTGGTGTCTCTGGGAATCGCTCCTAGCCGGGTTCAGGCGGAGCTTCTCACTGGAAGCTCATACCGCATTCCGAGTTCGCTTCTTTCATTTAAAGGGATTATCTTGGTTTTTGATTATCATTCGACTCTTGATCTTAAGGCGCCGCCGGACGAGTCCGGACCGCCCTTATCGATGGGGCTTTCTAGTCCGCGGTTCAGGGCTGATCAAGGCCAAGGCGTTTTGATCGAGTTCTCCGTTCAAAAACCGCATTCGGGGGTGAATTTCTGGAGATTTAAGATTTTGGGACCCGAGAACGCCAAAGCGAAGACAATTGAAGAAGTCGTGGGAAGCGGCCCGGTGTTTCATCAGGTCTATTGGGACGGCAGGAAAAATTATTCCGGCTTTCATGAACCCTATGGTTTTTATGAGTGCCTTTTAACGGCGAAAGATGGCTCAGGGCGAACTCGGGCGATTCACCGTTGGGTTGAACTGGCCGGACCCGCTGGGGCGCAACACGCTTCAAGGAAAATTCCCGCGAAGGCATCCAAGGTAGTCAGCGCATCGAAGCGTTCTCATCTTAAGCCAGCGGGGAAGTCTTTTCACGGCAAAAAAGTTTCATATGTTCAATTGCGCGCGAGCCGCAGAAAGAAAATGAAGCGGAGTCTGCATGAAAAGAAAATAAAATCCCGAGCGAAAGGGCCTCGGATTGCAAGCGCGATTGTGTTTAAGACCAGTAGTTATCAATTGTCAAAAGCCATGAAAAGCAATATCCTGAAACTTGCGCGTGACATGGCTAAAAATAAGAAAGTCCGATATGATATTATCGGTTATGCCAAGCCTGCGGAAAAAAATGCTAAAAACTTATGTCGGCAGCGGGCGCAGATAGTCGCCGGATTGCTCATCAACAAATATCGGATTAATTTTAAAAGGCTTAAAATCAGCGGGAAAGTGTCAAATTTAAAAGGTTCTCGTGTGCTGGTTTTAGCGCGAATAGCCGCAAAAAAGAGGAGAATTCAAAAGCGTGGACGAAAAGTTCATCGATAGATCGGAA
>JAKAQV010000081.1 GCA_021819565.1 bacterium
GATCTCCTGTTTTCCTCGGCATCGGAACGTGTTTGTGTCGCCATGTTTGTATCCTAGCAAAAAAATTAATCGCCTCTTTTCGCTATAATGGCAAGATGAATGTTTTAGAATTTCTCCGCAAGATGCCAAAGACGGAACTCCATCTGCATTTAGAGGGCACGATTTCGCCTGAAACTCTCTGGAAAATGGCGCGAAAAAATCACGTCTCTCTTCCAGTCGGCACATTAAAAGAGCTTCGCGCGCTTTATCAATTCGAGTCTTTTGACAAATTCGTCTCTTTGTGGCAGGCGATGTGCCGCTGCTTTAAATCCGAGTCCGATTACGCGGAAATGGTGGAAGGCTTTTCCAGGGACTGCCGGAGGCAAAACATCCGCTATGCGGAACTTCATTTTACGCCCTTTAACCACGAGAAATTCGCCATCGGTGGAAAACGCGCGCTCAAGGTCGTGACAAAAAAACTGGAGGCCTTGGAAAAAGCCGGCGGGCCCATCGTTCGCCTCATTACCGATATCCCAGCCGAAGCCGGAGACAAAGCAGGGGAATACACCGCCCGCCTTCTTGAAGAAGAAAAAAACCCCTTGATCGTCGCGATAGGCCTTGGCGGCCCCGAAGCGGGTTTCCCACGCAAAAAATTTGCGCCTTATTACGAGCGCGCGCGGAAAGCCGGATATTTCTGCGTGGCTCACGCCGGAGAGACGGAAGGACACTCCCATGTTAGGGAAGCGATTCTCGATTTAAAAGCCATCCGCATTCAACATGGGGTACGCGCCGCGGAAAGCCCACAAACTCTGCGCCTTTTAAAGGAGAGAAACATCTGCTGCGACGTGGCATTAACCAGCAATCTCTGCTTAAAAGTCGTCAGAAAAATGACGGAACATCCCATCCAAAAACTTCTAGCGGCCAAAATTTCTCTCACCCTTAACACGGATGACCCACCGTTTTTTAACACCGATCTAATCCGAGAATATCAAATCGCATATGAGGACTTAGGCTTGAGTCTAGACCGACTCTGGGAGATGAACTTAAACGGACTGCGGTATGCTCTTTGCGAAGTCGCCATTCGCCGGCGCCTGATGATGGAATTTAACAATCAGGCGCCGGCTCTCAACAAATTAACGGTTTAGGCAGATATGCCCCGGGCTGCAGGGGCTGACGATTTGGGGCTCAACACAGATGTGTCCCGGGCTGCAAGGGCTGACAATGGGAGCCTTTCCAAACGCCATTCCGGCCGACATCACGGCTAACGACAAGATGATTGATTTCATATTCTGACCCTCCTTTGGGTTATCTTTTCTCACACCCTTAGGATAGCTCAAAGCCCACCTCAGCCGCTATGAGGCAAGTTAAGGTCAAAAGTTGATTTAAATCAAGTCTGTTTCCGAAGTAAAATCACTCGTCGCTGAAAATCCCTTTGGCGCGAGAAGCATAGAAGGCCTCAACTTCCTTCGGAAAAGGAAACACTCTGAGGCGAACAGATTCCTCTAAAGGTAGAAGGCAAGGGATGCGGATGCCGTGGTATTCCGTGGGCTCACCGATTTGGTGCATCGTGACCCCGCCACGCCGAAGCGCCAGCCACAAAGCCCGCTCGATGGCTGCACAAACGTATGGTACTCCATTTTTTTGAGATTCCTGGAAAATGGCCAAAATGAGCGCGAGGGAGATTTCGCTGTGGCCTGCGCGAGATAAATCTTTCGATGATGAACTTGCATCCTCGCCACCTAAATTCCGCGGAATGGCAAAGCGAGAAAACTCTCCTAATTTTTTCCTGTCAATTTGCTCCAATGTTTTCGTAATGTCGTATTCTTTCTCGATAGGGAAACCCTTTTCTGAGTTTAAAACCAGCCTCGCAGTTCCAACAGCGCGGCCTTGATTGTCGCGAACCAGTAAATGGACGGAAGAGTCGTCATAGATATCTCTCTCAAGCCCATCAGGATAATCCGCCGAATTTAAGAACTCATGCTCAACGCAGTAAACTTGATAGCGAAGCCTGAAAATATCCTCTAAATCTTTAGAGTTCTTGGCGCATAAAACCTCAAAAGCGGGCTTTGGAGAAGCGGGTTTTTCAGAGACTATCGCGGGGACTGTATCTTTCTTGTCTCCTGCATCTCTAGGAACAGACGTTTTTGGCAATACTTTTTTTAATGCCGCGGCATCCGCCAAAACGATCACGGTGGCCGCGCAGGATTGACTGTCCGAGAAAAATTCCGCGTGAGTCAAGATAGCCTCGGCATTTTCCGGCATCCGTTTTGTCGCCATGGCGACAATTTCCTGTTTCGTTCCGCGCGAGAGTTTTGGCGCCAGTGAAATAAAAGCCTCTCCGCAATGATCCGCCAATGACCCCAAAATCCCATGTCCCAAAATATTGGCCACTTCGCTAAAAACCGGGCGATCCATATCCGAATTGCCGATCCTGGTTCCAGTGGCTGCGGCAATGCTTTTTTCCAGTGGAATCAAACTCCATTCCGGAAACAACATCACGACTTCAAAAAAAAGCGGCTGTGAAATGCCGACAAAAGCGCCCATATTTATTCCGATATCCAGCTTGAAAAATTCCGGAATTTTTTCTCTAGCGACCGTTCTTATGCCGGAGAAAGAAACCTTCCATTTGCCTTGGCCGAACTTGGATAATTTACGGCCGCTTAAAAGCGCACCGTCATGAAGGATCGTTCCTAACAATTCCAACTCTTTGGGACTCAACAATTCGCTCACTTAAAAGCCCCCGCGCTATTACTGGATGATTGAGCGAATATTTTTGCGACTGCCGCTTGAATGTCGGCCACGGCAAAGGGCTTGGCGAGAAACGCCGCTTTTAACTTCGTCACGATTGAGCGAGTTTCTTTTTGATCGTTGGCGCTAAGGACCAGGACCTTGGCCTCGGGATACGCCGCTCGCAACTGACGCAAGACGGTCAAGCCGTCCGTGTCCTCGAAACTGATGTCTAGAATTAAGAGATCCGGATTTAAGCGGCGATAGGTGGCCAAAACATTCTTCCCGTTTGTTTCAACGCCCGCAACCTCGTGTCCTAAAACAGCCATCTGCGCGGAGACCAAATCATGAACAACCGGATTATCATCCGCGATCATTATTTTTTTGGACATATCTATTATTATGGTATTGTAATTGGAAACTGTCAATATCACGCATCAAATAAACTAAATTTAATTTGACAACTCATCGTGTTTATGCCAGCATAGGAATCAAGAGCGTTCGTTTGCGCTCTTTAAATATCCACGGGTGAAGAGTCACTCTCTCCCAGTGGATATTTAAATAAAAAAAGGAGAAAATAAAATGACACAGAATAATAGCGAGTTCGCAGGGTTTGTACCCGTCCTAACTGTCCCATTAAGCAATACCCCCGGAGCTCTTGAACCGGTGTTTAAGGTCTTCTCGCAAAACAATGCAGAATTCGCCATGCTCTCTGGCTTTTCTGCAGGGCCCATGGGTTTTATCGCGTTTGCGTTTAAAAACCCGCAAGACGCACAGAAAGTGCATAAGGGCCTGCTACAGGCGGGCATTTTCAGCAGAATCACCGATGCCCTGCGGATCGACACCAAATCCTTCGCCCCAGGAGATCTATGGAATAAGGTGTTCCAGCCCTTTTTCTCAAAGGGGGTTAACGTCGAGTTCTGCTTTGGATTTGGGGACACGCAATTCTTCTTCACAAGCGACCAAAAGGCCGCGGCCGAAATTCTCAAGCCGTTCTTGTCTACAAAAGAATTCATCTCCGCCTAATATATGCGAGCTCGGACCGCTCTGGGCGCCTTGTCAAGCGCGCCTGGAGCGGTCTCCGTGGCTGGCGCTCCGCCATTAATGTTCAAAGATCATAAGGATGCATTATAATGGAATTCAAAAATAAATTCGATTACGCAGACGCTTTTTCCCGCAATATTGGATGGGTGACAAAAGAGGAACAAGGAATTTTGCGCAAGAAAAGAGTGGCTATTGCCGGCATGGGGGGCGTCGGCGGAATTCATCTATTGACCTTGGCGCGTTTGGGCATCGGATCCTTTCACATCGCGGATTTTGACGAATTTGAAATTCACAATTTCAATCGTCAAGTGGGGGCGACGATGTCAAGCGTCGGAAGGCCCAAGGCCGAGGTTTTAGCTGAAATGGCCAAAGACATCAACCCCGAACTCAATATCAAGATATTCCCCGAGGGAGTCAAGCCTGAAAATCTCTCGGAATTTCTTAAAGACGCCGATCTCTATATTGACGGTCTTGATTTTTTCGCTTTTTTAGCCCGGGAAAAAACCTTCTCCGCTTGCGCGGAAAAGGGCGTTCCCGCCGTCACCGCGGCTCCTTTGGGAATGAGCGCGGCGACGCTTAATTTCTTGCCCGGAAAAATGACGTTTGAAGAGTATTTTTGTTGGGGTAATTTGCCGGAAGAAGAAAAGGCTTTGCGCTTCTTATTGGGCTTAGCTCCCGCTGGGCTCCATTTTAATTATTTAGTTGATCCAAGTTCCGTTAATTTTAAGGAGCGCAAAGGTCCTTCGACCGGAATGGCTTGCCAAATCTGCGCGGGCATGGCCGCGACCCAGGCCCTGAAAATTTTGCTCAAGCGCGGTCCGGTTTTAGCCGCGCCCCATAGTATTCAATTTGACGCCTATCGAAACAAGCTTTCGCGCTGTTGGCGGCCCGGCGGGAACAATAACCCACTCCAACGTTTGGCTTTAATAATTGCTCGGCGCCGCCTGAAAAAAATAGACTCAAGGGAGTCAAAATAATAATCTCTCGAGAAATTATCTCAGAAATCGCCCGCTATGCCCAGATGGCTCCCTCGGGAGACAATCTCCAGGATTGGCGATTCTCTCTAAACGGAGAATCACTTGAACTTCTTGCGGAATTCATGGATCACCACCCCTTTAATTTGAATCATCGTCCATCACTGACCTCCCATGGGACGGTCTTGGAAAATGCGCGCATCGCCTCCGAAGAATTCGGATTTGAGATGATTGAAGAGTTATTCCCCGGGGGGGACATCATCGCCCGCCTTCGATTTTCCAAATCTCCATCTAAAACCCATCACCCGCTTTTTCCTTATCTTGAGACGCGCACGGTCAACCGCCGAAATTATTTGCCCAAAGAGCTTCCGCCTGAAATTCGAGAACAACTCATCCAAACCGCCCAAGATTCAGGTTTTGGACAGCTCTTTCTCGCGGACAAACTCCCCGCTAAAAAATGCGCGGCCAGGGCCGCCTTTTGCGGCTCTCAAATCATGATGGAACATCGCGGCGTCCACCAGAGCCTTTTTCAGAACATTCGCTGGAACCTTGCGGATGCGGAAAAAACCCGGGATGGACTCTATATTAAAACCTTGGAATTGGGTATTCAAGAGCCAGCCTTTAGGCTTTTGCGCTCTTGGCGGCTCACCTCTATTCTTAATTTCCTTGGCCTGAGCCTTTTCGCGGCTTTCCAGGATTATCAATTGTCCATGGGCTCTTCCGCCCTGGGTCTCATTGAAGTCCCCGATGATTCGCCTGAGTCCATTCTCAATGGCGGGAAATTGTTTGAACGACTGTGGCTAAAAATGACCTCCTTGGGCCTTTCCCTTCAGCCCGAAAGCGCGCTAGTGTATTTTCTTCATTTATTTTGGAATCAACCCAATCACTTTACGCCGTCTCAGCGCCGGGTTCTTGAAAAAGGAGCGCAAGCTCTCAAAGAAGCGTTCCCTATAAAAAATGATAAGGGGATTCTGATGTTTTTTCGCCTGGGATATGCCTCAAAGGCGCCTTCCGCCAAAAGCCTCAGAAAACTCGTTCAACTCTAGCCCCGCAAGGGAAAAACCGCTAGGTCCAAAGACCCTCCGGGGTCTAGGCCCTTTGGCCCTGTCGGCGGGGCAAAACCCGTGATATACTGGACTTATGGTGAGATTATATCGTTGTCTGATGGTCTTATCCTTCGTTGTCGCCTTAAGCCCCAAAATCGCCCATTCACAAAAGGGAAATGCCGCAGGCAAGGCGCCGATACTGGCGATGGCGGGCTTCCCATCTCCCGATGTTGACGTCAATCGCCTGAACTGGATGTTTGACCGGGAAATAACCAAGATTCAAGGAGCCGTTCCCGCGCCGAAACCCCAAGCCTCATCCAAAAAAGCCTTGGATAAACCCGTCAATCTCATCGGACTTCCAAGAAAAACCTTTTTAAAGATTCCTCCACCGCCTGTTTTCACGCGCTATGGGCGGCTTTTTAGCCAATTTACCTCCCATCCGCAAAAGACCGACCAGTATGACCCCATCATCCTCAAATACGCCTCCATCTATCATCTCGACCCCCGGCTGATTAAAGCCGTCATCGCGGCCGAGTCCGGCTTCAACGAAAACGCGGTGTCTCAAAGGGGAGCGCGGGGGCTTATGCAGGTCGTGCCGAGAACGGCTTCCCATTTTGGAATTTCTTCTTATCGCCTTTTCTTTGGAGACGATAATATCGCGGCCGGAAGCGCCTATTTGGCGAATCTCTTTGCCAACATTTTAAAGAAGCTGGGCTTAAGCGGCGCCAAGGTCAAGCATTTGCCGAATTGGGTCATCGAGCGGGTCATTGCAGCCTATCACGCCGGTCCGCGCTTTTTAAAGAGCCGCTGGCTCTACCGCTCGACCCGCGAGTATGTCCGCAAAGTCATGCTCTTCTATCATTCTCCGGTTTCTCAAATCAGAAACCCTCCATCGCCCCCAAAATCATTAGCGACGCGCTTTATCGCGGAAATTTAAAATGAAAAAGTCGTTGGCGGTTCTCTTCATCTTGGGGGCCCTCGTCTTTTTCGCCTATAAGACCCTCCCCGGCTCTCATTTTCCGGTCCTGAAAATGGGAAAAGCGGTCTCCCGTCACGGGACGAAAGAACCATCAGGAATTTTAACAGAATCGGTTGATCCATTGGCGGCGCGCCTGGTAGAAGCTAATCCGAGGATAAAACCCATCAGCGCTCAAATCTGGCATGACGCGATGGCATCGGACGTTCCCAGGGAAATTAGCGCTTACGGCTCTCCGCAAAATATCCCTGCCGCGGATAATTGGGCGTTTATCGAAGGCGAACGTCCTTCAAAAGAAGATGCCCATAAGCGGGTTTTGTCTCCCTATTCACTTAACTCCCAAATTCATTCTCAAAAAGAAGGAAAATCGGGAAACCTAAGAAATGAAGCCACGCGCTCATTTTCAGATCACGGCGCTCAAAACCGCTCTCAAGACAAGTCCGCATCCGATCTCGCATCGGAAAAACGCCTTCTCAATGAATGGGTTAAAACCGGGAAGATGCCTTCCAAGGCAGAATTCAGAAAAGAAAAGCGAGTTTCTTTAAAGCAAAGACAAAAGCGCAATGGAGAAAAACGCCGATTATCCGCTGACCCTTTAAGCCGCGCCTACGATTTAGCGCAAATGAAGGCGCGAAAAAGTTCCAGAAAAATGAAAAACCGCCGCAAAAAACTAGAGCAAAAAAAACATAAAAAAAGAAGCTCAAGAGGGCGTTCGGCTCTGGCCAAGATTCTGGGAAAGGGCAGTTTAAAAGCTCCCAAAATCAATAAAATTCCGCCCAATCCATGGAATCAAAGACAAATTCCGGCGCCGCCCGAAGGCCAATACATTTCCGGGGAAACTCTCAGCCCTGATGAAATCGCAAGCCTTCGTTTGCCGCCGCGAAATATGTTTTCCCATCAAAAGGGCTGGATCAGCGACGGGGTCAATTATTATTACCGGAATGGAAAACAGGAAGGAGTGTTACTGAACGGACATTGGGTTTGGATTATTCCCAGCGGGAAAAAATCATTTCTCTATCCATCGCCCGCGGAAAAGCCGCTCACTCTTTTTCAAGGCCATTTATGGACTGAGTCTGAGGGAGAATCCTTTATCGAGCAAAACGGACAAGCCCTTGGGAAAGATGAATTTCTCCTTTGGCGGGGGGAAAATCCCCAGTCTCCGAGGCCACTCATCCGCTACAGCAATGATTTAAAGCGGATGGCCATCATTTCAAATAAAAAAACCGCCGTCTACGATGTAACGACCGGGCAAAAGCTAGGAGAGTTTTAAAAACTTCTTTTCCTAGTCTTTTGCCTTTCTAGGGAAAGGTATTTAACAAATCTCTTAAAATCGGGATAAAACTTCTTGAAATAAGATTTCAGCGCCCGGTAGTGAATGAGATAATATCCCGGACTCTTTGAAATGAGCCACGTTTCGGTCACAAAAACATCTGAGGAAGATCCCGGAAAATCATTTTTCGGGTAGACGTAACTCTTATAGCGAACGCCTTTGCCCGAATAGGTGGAAACATGAACGCGAAACAAGACGTGCGCGTCATCTAAAGTTCCGGCCTCTCGCATCTTTTCGAGAAAGACTTCTCGGCTTTGATAACCTTTCATCCCGGGCTCGAAGAATTGGACGGCAATCCGAGCCCGATCCTTGGGCTCAACCCACTCCGCGCCGCCTAAAATCAGCTTTCTCGGCCACCTTAATTTAGTCGGAATGTAGGAAAACGAGCTAATGGAAACGGCTTGAACCTTGCGCCTTTTCCAAAACGGCCCTTGCGTTGCGGGAGATTGCGGATCGCCGATTTCAGCCAAGCGATTTTCTATCGCGTCCGACCAAAGGGTATTGGCGTAAAACCTGCGCGCCACGCGCAAGGATTCGGCCTCGGACAAAGCCGTTTGGTCCAAATGAACATAGTCGACCGGAGGCTTGACGGAATAAAGGCGAAACGGCCACCAAAGCCTTTTTAATCTCAATCCGATATTTTCGGCAATCACCGCCGGATCCTCGGTCGCCGTATAAACGGTCAGATTTCCGGCGAAAGAAAATCTGTCTTCTTTGACTTTGACCTCCATTTCTTTAGATCG
>JAKAQV010000082.1 GCA_021819565.1 bacterium
TTGTTTTGGCGAATCAGACGGACTTCCGGGCTTGGTCATCGACCGCTATGGCTCGGTTTTAGTCTTGCAGATTTTATCCGCCGGAATGGAAAAGCGCTTGTCTCAAATTTCAGAGGCGCTTTTAAAATTGCTGAACCCTTCCGGGATTTACCTTAGAAACGATCATAAGAGCCGGGCTTTAGAAGGTCTTCCGCTGGAAGAAAAAACCCACTATGGAGAAATTCCTCCTTTTGTCGAGATCGATGATTTCGGGCTTAAGTTTTCGGTTCCCATTGTCGCCGCTCAAAAAACCGGTTTTTATTTCGATCAATCGGAGAATCGGGTTTTTCTGAGGCCTTATTTCCCGGGGAGAACCGTAATTGATTTCTACTCCTATGTCGGAACTTTTGGAATCAATGCCGCTAAATTCGGGGCCAAGTCGGTCGTGGGTTTTGACAGCTCTCAAGACGCGGTTTCCCTGGCCAATCAAAACGCGGCCTTAAACGGGGTTTCTGCCCTCGCGAGATTCGAAAAGAAAGACGCCGAAGAAGAGCTTGTTTCCCTGGCGGAAAACCTTGGCGCGTCTCCGGACATGATCTTGTTGGACCCGCCCAGCCTGGTTTCTTCGCGCAAGGACCTTTTAAAGTCGGAGCGCCTGTATGTTCGGCTCAATAGCCTGGCTTTAAAGGCTTTGCCTCGGGGCGGGCTTTTAGCGACGAGCACGTGTTCTCATCATGTCAGCCGGGAGCTGTTTGTCTCGATTCTGCGTCAGGCCGCGGCCAAGGCCCGGAAAAGCGTTCGGCTTGTGAGCTTGAGGCCTCAGGCTCTTGATCACCCGATTTTGCTGGCGATGCCGGAAACCGAGTATCTCCATTTCGCTCTTCTTGAGATCATCGATTGATGGGACCTTCTAGGTCTTTGGACCCTGTCGGAGTTCTCATTTTTGTTTGACAATTGCTTGAGGGCTTTGTAATAATGCGGGTATGATCAATATTCTACTGGTCTGGATGTCCTTGCCGGTGATGGCTCAGGGTGTCGTTGATCCTGGAGCAGTTTTGGAAAAAGTTGCGCCGATTGTTTCCCCCGTGGTGCCGTTCCGTGAGCTGATCCGAACGACTTCCGTGCCCCGGCCTCCGAGACCGGTCCTCGTGGAACAGAGATTTGCCGGTAATTCGGGCGGGCCGCTGATCACGGAAGAGTTGTGGCGTAGCCTGGGCGCTCCGAACCAGGCGATCCGAAATTGGGTTTTGAGCCGGGTTCCGGGTTTGGATATTTCGCAAGTCCACGCGATTTCGTTTTCAGCCCTTGACCCGATCGTGGCGGCCGCCGTCGCGGCGGGATACAACGACGTCAATTTTTTAACCGATAACGGTCTGACGACCCCGCATATTTTCTACATCTCCCGGGGGGTCGCCAAGACGCTTTTCACGAAATATGATTTCGCGGCGATCACCGTCGATTCGGGCGTCTCCAAGGATGGAAAGCCGTTTCAAATCCAAGCGATGTTGATCGGTGATAAGAAGACCCAAGTGCTTTATAATCAGGATAAATTCGAGTTCACGAATCCCAATTATCCGAAATATCCATTTATCCTCGGAAGTATCGTCACCTACTCGATCCAGGGCCCGGACGATTTGGGCGTGGACGGCATTACGGTTCACGCGATGGTCGATATGCCGATCTCGGACATCGAGGACGCTCATAACGGTTATCTTCAGATCGACATGCCGCTCTATCAGGATATGGAAAAGGCGACCCCGATTACTCTTCGTCCTGGTCAAAATTAGGGATTTTCACCCCGGAATGATTCTTTTCCTCGCGGCTCTGGCGTTTGGGGCTTCGTCGCGCGCCGCCCAGATCACGATTTATAGCGACAATCAGGCGCTCGTTAAGGAACGCAGGACCTTTGATCTTCCAGCGGGGGTTGTCTATACCAGTTCTTATCCGGTCCCCATTGGATTTGAGCCCAACAGCGTCCAAATCCGCGCTTTAAACGGGGCTGCCGATGTCGAAGTTCTCGAGGAGAATTTTGATCCGGGGTTGTCCAATAAAGAAGAAATCCTTAAAAATTTTATCGGGCAAAAAATAAGAGTTGAAGAGACAAACACCGCGTCGTCTCTCCTACATATCTTGAGAGGCGTTTTGATTGAGTCGCGGCAGAATCTTAATGTAGTAGAGTCCGAGGGTAGAATTTATCTGAATCCTCCGGGAACCTTTGTCTTAAAATCGCCTCCGGACGATCTTCGGCTCAAACCGACTCTCAAATGGAAACTTAAGGTCTTCCATGCGGGGCAGCATCAATTCGAAACGGATTATCTAACGAGCGGCTTGTCTTGGGAGGCCGATTACGCCGCCGTCGTCAACGCGCCTTCAAACCGAATGGACTTAAGCGTTTGGGCGAGCGTTCATAACCGTTCCGGGCGCGATTTCCCTCAATCGAAAATTAAACTTGTGGCCGGAAGCCCCAATCAAGCGTCCGCTGCGCCGCCGCGCCCGCGGCCTTTATTTCGCGCCCTGGCCGCCGCTCCAAATATAATCGCAAAGGGGCGGGCTTTTTTTGAATATCACGTTTATAATATTCCAGGAACTGTCAATCTCAACGAAAGGACTCGGCGGATTTCTTTTGGACAGGCCAAGGATATTCCCGTCCAAAAAGTTTACATCTATGATGCCTCGGATATCTTGGGAGATTTTAATCAATACACGCGGAGCAACCCCGACTATGGATCGCAAAGCCAGGGAGAGGTTCAAGTCATTTTTAAGCTCCAGAATGTAAAATCCTCGCATTTGGGACTGGCCCTTCCCCCTGGAATGATTCAGTTCTATCAAAGAGATAAAGACGGGTCCTTGGAGTGGATCGGTGGAGATTCCTTCGCTCCTTTGGCGAAGGGGGAAAAAGCGGAAATTCACGTTGGGCGGGCTTTTGACGTGCTTGGCCGGCGCAAGCGCGTTCTGTTTGAGACCGAATCCAAGAAAACCAAAGAAGGCTTTGAGATTACTCTGACAAACCGGAAAGACTCTGACATTTCAGTGGAGGTCATTGAACATCTCTACCGCTGGTCAAAGTGGAAGATAGTTTCCTCAGATCGAAAATGGAAGAAAAAAGACGCGCAGACCATTATTTTTGAAATCCCGGTCAAGAAAAATTCCTCTTCCAAAATTAACTATGTCGTCGAATATTCCTGGAGATAATCCATGAATCTGCCGGAGGTTTTTCCGTCCATCCAAGAAACGCGCGACTTCTTGGAGCGCTTAAAAAAGGACTTGCGGGAAATTTTTTTGCCGTTACCGGCTTTGGACGGCGTTAAACCGACCAACAAGACTGTTCCCTCTCGCCAAAAGGCGCGGGAAATTCTTTCTTCTTCCGTTGAGTATTGGTCTTCTCAGATGGGCGTTCGCTATGGCCGAATTGCCATTCGGGAACAAAGAACCCGCTGGGGGAGTTGCTCGCAAAAAGGAAATCTCAATTTTAACTGGAAGCTTGTCTTGGCGCCGCCCGAGGTCCGGGATTATGTCGTGATTCACGAGCTCTGCCATTTGTCTCATTTAAATCATTCAAAAGAATTCTGGGCCCGGGTTGGAAAATTCTGTCCGGAGTATAAAATTCAGAGGCGCTGGTTGAGAGAAAACGGGCATACGCTCATCAATTAATTTAATGGAATATTTTCCTACGCCTCCCGAAGAGCCTTCTCCGAGAATTGTCGAGGCCGAGATTGTAGATGAGGATGTCAAACGAGATCCCTTTGTTGAGGAAAGACCGTCCCCGCGTTCCTGGCTTAGCCGATTTTTGTCCAAGGCGGCGTTAAGCTTTCTACTGGCTTTGATTGGTCTTGGGATGATGGGGGCAGGCCTGGTTTTAGTCTTGACCGTCATCGGGCTTCCCTTTGGCATTCCATTGATGGTCATGGGGTTTTTGGCCTGCGTGTTGGCGATTTTTGTTTTCTTTTCTCGAGTTCAGGGAACAATCGTCATCGGCCGGGGGCCAAGGCGGTGAATCCTTTTTGGCTTTTCGGCATCTAAAGATTAAGGCTCCGTGATAGAGCCTCGGGAGGAGTTATGATTCAAATCAATGTAGGAAGCTGGGACCGTTGGCTGAGAATTATTGTCGGGCTGGTTTTAATCTCGCTTGTTTTCTGGGGGCCTAAAACCTGGTGGGGACTGATTGGAATTGTTCCGGTTTTGACGGGCATTTTTCGCTATTGCCCGGCCTACAGCCTGTGCAAGATATCTACTGTCGGGAAATAATCTTCCGTGGTGGAACACGATCGACATGGAGCCCGCCAGCCGGAGCGTTTTAATCCGGAGCGCGCCGCGTCATTAAATGACCGGAGTCGCTTTGATTATCTTCCGCCCAAGGATTTAATCTCTCTTTTGGGGCTTCTTCCCAAGGAGCTTTTGATTGATTTTGGCGCGGGAACCGGGCTTTATGCCATTGAGATTGCCGCCTTGTGCCCCGAAATCGAGGTTATTGGAATTGATGAGCAGGAAAAGATGCTCGAATTTTTCTCTCAAAATTTAGACAAGAGCCCTCTGCGGAATATCAAGGCGTTATGGACTAAAGATGAGAAATATTCCCGCCTTAAAAAAACCGCAGATGGGGTTTTAGCTTTGAACGTTCTTCATGAGTTGGGAGACCGGGCGATGGAAGAAATTCAAGCGCTGCTCAAGCCTTCCGGCAAGGTCCTTTTTGTCGATTGGAATTCAGCAATAGAACGCCCTGTCGGGCCGCCGCGGGATCATGTCTATTCCCCGCAAGAGGGACGCTCTCGCGTTCTTAATTTCGGCTTTTCCGTTCTCAAAGAACGGACGTTTCCCTACCACTACGCTCTCTTGTGCGGCCTTAAGGGTTCGTGACGAAAACCCTGAGCTTAATTTTGCGCGCCAGAAGACCCGGAGGCCTGGGAAGCCGTTTTTACGGAAGCGGGCTTTTTCCCGTGGAGTTTGAGACGATCGATAATCGAAATAAATTTCCCTTCGGGATAAGCGCCGCGAATCGGAACTCCGTTTAAGAGAAACCCAGGCGTCCCGGTAAAGCCAAATTTCTCCGCCTCTTTGATGTCGGCTTGGATGAGGTCTTGAACGCGCTGAGATTTCGCGTCTTTCTCCGCTTGCTTGACGTTGAGTCCGAGTTCTTTGATGGTCTGCTTGTAAAATTCCGGTCCCAGCCGCGATTGGTTTTCATACATCTTGTCGTTAAACAGCCAAGCCTTTTTGCGGGATTGCAGGGCCACCGCTTCGAAATATTCGGCCGCCGGCATCGATTGCGGGTGCATGGGAAGCGGCATATTTTTGTAAATAAAGCGCATTTTGG
The DNA here is from genome assembly GCA_021819565.1 of bacterium. Taxonomy (GTDB): domain Bacteria; phylum Elusimicrobiota; class Elusimicrobia; order UBA1565; family UBA9628; genus JAKAQV01. The sequence continues at coordinate 5,291 of JAKAQV010000082.1, forward strand.
AACCATATTTTTTCCTGAGCGCTTGAATCGTCGGGAAGGCGCGGCCGCAATAAGGGCATTGAAAATCGGAATATTCAACCAGGGTGTATTTGGCGTTTTTATTTCCGCGGATCAGGGTGTTTTTATTGATGACCGGTTGATAGGGATGTTTAAAGGCCGCTTCTTCTTCGGTTTGTTCCTGCTTTTCGGCCTCTTTTTCCCGCTTGACCTGCTCTTCCTGGAAAGCCTGGCTGACGATGTCGTAAAGCTCGGACTTATGCTCGCGCAGAACGTCCAAAATTAAATCGGGGTGGGCTTTGAGCACGTTTTCGATTTGTTGGTCCGAAGGTTGGGAGCTAAACACGCCTGAAAAAGCGGGCGAAGAAAAGCTTCCCGCGATCAACATTAAAACGAGCGCGCACATTTTTTTCATAATTTGTCCTTTTCTTTTTTTATTTAAGCCGTTGCCGAATGACGCTTTCATATCTTGACTCAAATGCCGCCCATCCGTCAAGTCCTTTCCGCTTTTGCTAGAATCCAAAAGTGATTGGCGAATTGAAGGCGCTTAGCCGCGAGACCTTGATCTACGGCTTGTCAACGGTGATGGGGCGGCTGCTTAATTTTTTTCTGTTGCCTCTCTATACCCACGCTCTTTCTCCCGCCGATTACGGCATTGTCGCGACACTCTTCTCTTATTTGGCTTTTCTCAACGTCCTTTACGGCTACGGAATTTCTTTCGCTTTCATGCGTTATTACAAGAGCGATTCGGAACTGAGTGGAGTAGAGGTCTTTTCAACGGCTTTTTGGTCGGTTTTGATCACAAGCGTAATCTTTTCCGCTTTTCTCTTCGGGAAATCGACTTGGATTTCAAGGGTTTCCGGCATTTCCGATCAGCGCCTGATTTTAATTTCGATCGGCATTTTATCTTTTGACGCTTTGGCCTTGACTCCGTTTGCGCGTCTGCGGATGAACCACCGCGCGGGGCTTTATGCCGGGCTTAAGGTCGTCAATATCGCCTCCAATATCGTTTTAAGCTACGTCTTTTTAGTGAGTCTTAAAAAAGGGGTTGAGGGGGTTTTCTGGGCCGGGCTTATCTCTTCGGTTTTGACCTTGGTATTGCTTCTTCCATTTTCCTGGTCCGAGTTAAGGCTACGCTTTTCCCGGGAGATATGGGGGAAACTCTTGCGCTTCGGGCTTCCGCTTTTGCCGGCGGGATTATCGGCGATGATGGTTCAGGTCATCGACAGGCCGATATTAAAATTTATGACCAATGATTGGACGGTGGGAGTCTATCAGGCCAATTACCGCCTTGGAATTTTCATGATGATGGTGGTCAATATGTTTGATTCCGCTTGGCGGCCGTTTTTCCTTCAAAGGGCGAAAAGCCCCGATGCGCGGAATTTGTTTGCCCGAATTTTGACTTACTTTGTCCTCATCTGTTCGCTGATTTTTCTGGGGATCACTTTTTTAATCGCCTATCTGGTCATGCCGCCCGTTTTCGGCGGAAAATCTCTGATTCCCTCGGCTTATTGGGCGGGACTGTCCTTGGTTCCGGTCGTGACCTTGGGATATCTTTTCGACGGGATTTATATTAATTTCTTGGCGCCGGTGACCTTGGCGGAGAAAAGCGAATATGTGGCATATGCCGCGGCCCTGGGGGCCTTGGTCAATATCGGAACCAATCTTTTGTGGATTCCCCGCTGGGGCATGATGGGTGCGGCCTTTGCCACCTTGGCGGCATATACCTCTATGGCGCTTTTTCTCTACTTTCTGGGCCGCAGGCTTTACCCGATTTCCTACGAATGGAAAAGGCTTTTGCATTTGGCGGGCCTTGTCTTTTTAATTCTTGCTTTCGCTCGCTGGAAGGGGATCGGCGTCGGGGAAGGCCGGTTGGGGCTGAGACTAGGTCTATTGGCTTTGTTTCCCGTAGCGCTTTATCTGACGGGATTTTTTAACGAAGAAGAAAAAACCGCGCTTAAAAGATCCCTGTTTTTGGGGAGATAGGAATAAACGAGCTGCGTTTGCCAGCGCAAAAAACCCAAAAGCTCACGTAAGCCTCCTTCCTCATTCCGGCGTAAGCCGGAATCCAAACCCTCGTTTCCCGCAATATCTCCATGATGCGCGCGCTGAATGTAACTTTCAATAAGGTCGGCGATTTGCTCAGGCTCCCCCGCCTTTGTCCATAGGAATTTATCTCAGCGTCAAATTTTCGGCGGAGCGGGCGTTTTTGGGCAAAAGCTGCGGGTTTTGATCGCGGTCGTCTAAATGCGCGGCGTCTTCGACCTTGGGGGCGAGGTAGCGGTAGAGAGAATCCATCGTTACGTGGTTTTTAGAATCAAGAGCCTTGCCGTTTAAGCCTTTAAGCAGATAGTAAGTGAAAGTCCCGTGCCTCTTGTCTTTAAGAACTCCCGAGGTTTGGTCGGATTTTGAGGCGGTGAGAACGAGCAGTTTTCCGTTTCGCGGGACAACTCCTTCTTTGACGCGATTGACCAAGGGGCGCGTGCCTTCAGCGATGACGGAACGCCCGCCCGCGCCTGAAAAGCAGGAGTCCAACGCCACGATGACATGATGAACTTTAAGTTTTTCAAGACTGGCGTAGAGGCGGCTTAAAGGGTAGGCGGTGTCAGAAAGGTCCGAAGGGTCGCCGCTAAAGGGCAAAATATAGGCGTTGCCGGTCGCGGGATCGGGAGCGCCGTGTCCCGAGAAATAAAAATAGACGCGGGAGTCGGGTTTAACATTTTTAGGCAGCCAGCGCTCAATGTTTTTGACCAGTTCGCTTCTTCCCGCCCGCTCATCCGAAAGGTAAACGATATGTCGCGCTGGAACTCCCAAAGCGATTAAATGCGCGCGAAAGGCCGTGGCGTCCTCATCGGCAAATTCCGCCGCAGGCAAGTCCTGAGCGTATTTCTCGACTCCGACGACAACCGCAAAATCATCAGGATGTTCCGCTTCCGAATAATCCGGCGTGTTGACTTTCTCCGTCACCCCGGCGAAAGCCGGGGTCCAGTTGTCCGCGTGGTTCTGGATTCCGGCTTTCGCCGGAATGACGGCAGTCTGTGGGGGACTGTCCCTATCTCCGGCGACGCTTTCATTATGCACGCGGTAGAGGCGTTTTCTAGAAAAGGGATGACGAGATGGTAATGTTAGGAACGGGGGGAAGTATCCCTGGATTAACCGAAGGAGCAGCTCCTGCGCCTGGAACAGTTCCGTCAAAGGATTGGTACATAGGGTCCATGTTCGGGTCGTAGTAAGTGGCTCCGGATGGGGAGATAGCATTGTCAAAGGAATGTCCCATATCTGATATCTGTCCCTGAAAATTGGACTCCTGTTGATCTATAGTCATTGTGGTAGATTGTTGTTCTGGAACAGCCGCCGCGCCATTAAGCGCGGCATTGATTCCACCCCAGACCAAAAGTCCTCCGCCAATCACAAACATAAGGCCCTGAAGGGTTTGGCCTTGGGCAGAT
>JAKAQV010000083.1 GCA_021819565.1 bacterium
CGATCTCTTCTCCTTAATGTCCCCAAATTCCTTGATTTTCTTTTCAAAAGCGTTATTTTTCTCCTCAATGACCCTTAAGCGCTCAAGCGCCCAACGCAGGGTCATTCGAGCCGTATCCAGATTGTTAATGGATTCGACGCCCCCCCCCATCATTTTCTCCCAATCTTGAGCTTGTCCCATAATATCAGTAGAGTTATAACAGAAGCCCCGGTTTTTTTCAAGTCTTCCTTATATAGGAGCTTATGCTATCCTATATATAATCGTCACAGATGGATATTTCTAATTTCTTACAAGAACCATGAAAACGATCGCGGTTTTACCCGCCTACAATGCGGAAAAGACTTTGGGAAAGACCATTTCCGATATTCCCCCTAATAGCGTAGACGAAATCATTTTAGTCGATGACTGTTCCCAAGACGGAACTGTGGCCCTTTCAAAAAAACTGGGACTTACGACCATTGTCCATGAAAAAAACAAGGGATACGGCGGCAATCAAAAAACTTGTTATCAAGAGGCTCTTAAACGCGGGGCCGATGTCGTCATCATGATTCATCCCGACTATCAATATGACGCAAGACTGGCCCCCATCATGATTTCTCTAATCAAAAACGGGATCTGCGATATTGTCCTGGGAAACCGCATTAGAACGCGCTGGGAAGCCTTGTCGGGAGGAATGCCCTTGTATAAGTATCTCTCCAACCGTTTTCTGACCATTCTTGAAAACACCTGCACCGGACAAAATTTAGGCGAATGGCATTCTGGGCTGAGGGCCTATTCCCGCAAAAGCCTTGAGACCATACGCTGGGAAAACAATTCCGACGATTTCGTTTTCGACCAAGAACTACTTCTCCAAGCCGCGGCCTGCCATCTTAAAATCGGAGATATTCCGGTCGCCGCGAGATATTTCCCGGAAGCTTCTTCGATTAATTTCAAAAGAAGCGTGGTCTACGGGCTTGCCACGCTTAGAATTCTCGCCCAATATGTCCCTCATCGCTTGGGCCTCGTTCATTTTAACTGGCTTACGCCGCTCTCTCAAAACCCGGAAACAGCCTTGAGATAATGCGGGATGGGAAATTCGTTTTTTTAATCGCGGCGATTCTGACTCTTTTTTTCGCAGTCTACACCTTCGCTTCTTATTTTCTCTCTCCGTTTTTGCCGGGCCTCTTGGCTTTTCTGGAACTTCTCCTCATCACCTCCGGCGCTTCCGGAGTGGGATGCCTGCTCGTCAAAGCTCTTGGTTTTTCAGACATTAGCCCTTCCCAGAAGACCCTGATCGGCGCAACCCTAGGACTTGGAATTTTGAGTCTAAGCGCTTTTTTTCTCGCCCTGATTCATTATCTCAACCTCATCACCCTCACCGCCTTTCTTTCTATTGTCTGGATTCTGGGGTTTACGGAGTTAAAAGCCTTGTTTTCATCGATGAACTCCACCAAAAAAATGCTTTTAAGCCGGCCTTTTGCGTCCTCAATTTCCCTTTTATCTCTTTTGCTCGTTCTTTGGTGCTGTTTAATTCCCCCCCATCAGTATGACTCCTTGGTCTATCATTTGCCTTTAGCCGCAAACTATGTCAAAGCCCATGGGCTGGTAAAGACTCCCTGGCTTTTTTACAGCCACTTTCCCCAAAACGGGGAGATGTTGTTTGCCGTGTCTCTTCTCTTAAAATCAGACATTCTCGCCCAGATGTTCATGTGGTTTTCTCTTTTCTTAAGTTCCTGGTGGATTTTTGAGATCGCCCGCCTTGAGATTCCCATGGAAGCGGTGATACTCTCTATCGTTTTACTCCTCACTCAAAGTTCGGTCATGCTTTTATCGGCCTCTTCCTATGTGGAACCTTTGGTGATGCTGTGGACCACCGCCGCTGTTTTGTCTTTCCTCCGCTGGGAAGAGATTCGCTCCGCATCTCCCGATTCAAAAGCCTGGCTGATTTTATCCGCGGTTTTTTCCGGACTGGCCTTGGGAACAAAATATTACGCGGGAATTACGGTTGGAATTTTAGGAACGGCCCTCTGGGGGCGCATCTTTTTTCCCAAGAATCCCAGGTCTCAAGCCCTCAAAGACGCCGCATCTTTTACCCTGATTGTCACTCTCCTTTTTTCTCCTTGGTTGATTAAAAATTGGCTTTGGGCCCACAATCCCTTTTTTCCTTTTTTCAACCCTCTTTTTAAAACCCCGGCAAGCGCCTGGAACCAAGGAGTCGCCCAGAATTATTTTAACGCTCTTGCCGAATACCGCAGCGGACTCAATTACCCTCATTGGTTTGATTTTCCCTTGATGCTTTTAACCAACAGTCTTCATTTTGGAAGAGGCATGGACGTTTTGGGAGGACTGGGCTGGGAAATTTTATTTTGGTCATTGCCTCTGGCTGTTTGGTTTTCCAGGAAAAATCAATTTTTAAGGCGCTTAGTCGCGTTTTCCTTGATTTATATCACGATTTGGTTTTTGACGGGGGTAGTCCTACGGTTTTTGATTGTCCTTTGTCCCCTTCTCTGCCTGCTAACGGGCAACGCCCTTGAAAAACTCAAGGAACGCCTCAGCCCTTCAAGCAAAATCATTTTAACCTCCGCGGTATCTCTCATCATTTTAACTCACCTTTTGCTTTTTCTTTTTGTTAATTTTGGCGTCTTTGACGGCGGACAAATCTTATTGGGGCTTAAAAGCCGGACAGAATATCTCTCTCAAAGACTTCTTTATTATCCATGCGCCAATTACGCCTCCCAGCGCGCAAAACGAAATGATAAGATTCTCATTATGGGTGAACAGCGCAGTTATTATGCTCCAGCGGGGTCTATCGCCAGCTCTATTTTCGCGCCCAACTTTCTAATTGAAGACTCAAACGCTTCCCACACAGAAAAAGAGCTTAAGTCAAAACTTAAACAAAAAGGCGTCACGGAAATTCTATGGGTCCCGGAAGAAATGCGCCGCCTAGGGGATTCCCTAGGAAAATTCACGCCGCAAGGAAAAACCAATTTCCAGGATCTCCTTCAAAAATCTCCTATTCTTTACCGCTCAAGCGGCTGCATGCTTTTTTCCGTTAAATGATGAGTATTGACAACTGGCGTCTTTACGCAATCGCGATATTCTCATCATTCTTTTTGTCTTTTGGTTTGACTCCTCTTATCCGAAAAATAGCCCTAGCCATGGGCTGGGTCGATCGCCCTTCGTCTCCCATCAAAACCCACAAAGTTACGACGCCAGTCGTAGGCGGAATCGCCCTCTTTGCCGCATATGCGATTACTCTCATTTTCTTGCGGCTTTGGACGAAATTCCCAACCGGAACATTGCACAGCCTCAGGTCCTTGCTTATTGGGGCTAGCCTAATTTTCGCGTGCGGGATTTTCGATGATATCAACAAGCCCAAGGGTCTTGATTACCGCGTTAAATTTTTAATTGAGTTTGTCGCCGCATCCATCGTTTTACTCAACGGCATCCGCATCCGCTTTATTTCCCCCGCCTATCTCGCCTCTTTTTTAACCGTTTTATGGATCGTCGGAATTACCAATGCCCTCAACATTATCGACATCATGGATGGTCTTTGCGCAAGTCAAGCCGCCATAGCGGCGATGGGATTTCTTCTTATTTCTCTTCCTTCCGAGCAGCTTTACGTCAATTTCGCTTCCGCCGCTCTGGCCGGAGCCGCGATTGGATTTTTACCTTGGAATTTTTCTCAAAAAAGGAAAATTTTTATGGGAGATTCCGGCAGCTTGGTTCTCGGTTTTTTGCTCGCCTGCGTCTCTTTAGGCACCCGTTATTCCGATATCAACCCCGCCGGCGTCTACGCCCCTATTTTAATTTTACTGGTGCCAATGTATGACACTTTTTTCGTGATGATATTGCGCCTAATAAATGGAAAGTCGCCTTTCATGGGATCTAAAGATCACTTCGCTCTCAGGCTAGAAAAAATGGGCTATTCCCGGATTCAGGTTGTTTTGATCGCCGCCGCCTTTTCGGGCTTTCTCGGTTTTTGCGGGTTTTTGGCCACCCAGCTTCATCTGTTGGGAGCGATTATTCTCTATGGGATATTAACCGTCCCTGTTTTATATCTTAGCCGCACTCTTGCCCGCGTCGTCATTTACGATGATTAAAACCGATGTTTTGATTTTAGGCGGAGGCTTGGCGGGATTATCAACCGCTTATCATCTCAATAAAATTTCAAAATTGTCGTCTTTGATCATAGAAAAAGAAGCTCGCCCAGGCGGAACAGCCTCTTCCATCTCGAAAAAAGGATTTACTTTTGATTTTACCGGTCACCTGCTTCATCTCCACAATCCTTACGGCAAGGCCTTCATTCAAGACTTGCTCAAAGGAAATTTACGCGAACTCAAGCGCAGTTCTTGGATTTATTCGCATGAGGTTTTAACCCGCTATCCTTTCCAGGCCAACACCTACGGCCTTCCCGATCCAGTCATTGATGAATGTCTGTTCGGATTTTTAAAAACCGTCCACCGCCCACGCGGAAACGAAAAAAAGACGAGCTCTCTCTCTTTTAAGGATTGGGCGCTCAAAAATTTTGGAGAGGGTATCTGCAAACATTTTCTATTCCCCTACAACGAAAAACTCTGGCAAAGACCCCTAGACTCAATGACGACGGAATGGCAAGGCCGCTTTGTCCCGGCCCCCAAGGTTTCCGAGGTTTTGCATGGAGCGCTCATGGACCAAAAGAAAGCTTTTGGATACAACGCCTCTTTTCTCTATCCTCGAAAAGGCGGAATCCAGTCTCTGCCCAATGCCTTAGCTTCTCGCCTGAAAAAGAGCCAAATAGTCCTTGACAGCGAAGTTCTCTCCATCGATTTAAAGACTAATCAAGCTCTGATCAAGAATCTTGGGATTGTCTCCTTTAAAAGGCTGGTCAACACCATTCCGCTAGACCAATTCATTTCTCTGATCAAAGATATCCCTTCCGGAATTGAAAAAGCGACAAGCGAATTATCCTCCAACTCCGTCTATTGCCTTAATCTGGGAGTTTTCGGAAAAGTGACGCAAAAAAAACACTGGATCTATTTTCCGGAAAAAAAATATCCGTTTTACCGTGTTGGATTCTATCATGAGTTTTCTCCGTTCAACGCGCCCAAGAAATCAAGTTCTCTTTATGTCGAATTCTCAAGAAACTCTAAATCCAAGGTCAATTTATCCCAACTAGAATCCTTGGCGCTCAAGGCCCTTAAGGATTGTAAAATATTAGGGTCTGAGAACCGCGTGATTGTTAAAGAATGGATTCCTATTTCCTGCGGATACGTCGTTTACGACTTTAAGAGAACTAAAGCCTTAAACGTTATATTCCCCTATCTCGCGAGAAAAAAGGTGGAATCCATCGGACGCTACGGAGCCTGGAAATATTCTTTCATGGAAGAAGCGATTATGGACGGAAAAAGATGCGCGGAGAAATTGGCTTTGTGCTAAAAAACCAAAAAAGACCCCTGGTGTTCATGGATATTGAAAGCACCGGGCTTTCGACCGCAAACGATCGCATTATCGAGATATCTCTAATCAAAATGGAACCCAACGGCGTTGAAAAGTCATTTTCATCTTTTATCAATCCGGAAATCTTTATTCCCGAGCCCTCTTTCCGTATCCATCATATCACCAACGATATGGTCAAAAACGCGCCCACTTTCAAGGAAATCGGTCCTCAAATCAGAGATTTTATAGGAACTGCCGATTTAGGAGGCTACGGGATTATTAAATTCGACATTCCCATTCTCCAAGCTGAATTTGACCGCGCTAAAATTCCATTTTTCATGGACGGCAGAAACGTCATAGACGCTTTAATTATTTTCCGACGAATGGAACGCCGCAATTTATCGGCGGCCTATCAATTCTATTGCGGAAAATCGTTAGAAGGGGCGCACCGGGCCGAAGAGGATGTCCGGGCCGCCTGGGAAGTTTTTTGGGCGCAGATAAAGCGCTACGACAGTCTTTCAAAAGACGCCAGCGAATTAGACAGATTCTGCCGCGAATTCAGAAACTCCGAAAATCAATGATTCAAAAGCTCCAACAAAAATCAAAGAAAGCGGTTGTTTTGTTATCTGGGGGCCTTGACTCCTCAACCGCTCTTTATTGGGCGCAGTCTCAAGGCTATGATTGCAGAGGTTTATCTATTGATTATGGACAGCGCCACCGCCGGGAACTCTTATCGGCAAAAGCCCTGGCCCGGAAAGCCAATATCGAAATCAATCAAATTCGTCTCGATTTATCTTGGCTTAAAGTCAGCTCATTAGCCAATCAAAAAAAGAAACTGCCAAATTTGCCGTTATCAAAAATAGGACAAGGGCCGATTCCATCGACCTATGTTCCAGGCCGCAATACGGTTTTTTTATCTTTGGGACTGTCTTTGGCCGACGCGATTGGGGCTAAAGCCATCGTCATCGGGGCCAATGCCCTCGACTACAGCGGATACCCAGACTGCCGGCCCAATTATCTCAAAGCCTTTGAGCGAGTGGCTTGGCTTGGAAGTAAAAGCGGGGTTTCTGGAACAAAAATCAAAATCTTATCTCCTCTCTTAAATCTTGATAAATCGCAGATCGTGCGTTTAGCTCTCAAGCTCAAGGTTCCCCTTGAGCTCACCTGGTCCTGTTACGCCGGGAAAAAATTTCCCTGCGGGCAATGCGACTCTTGCAAGCTAAGAGCCAAAGGCTTTGCGCTGGCAAACGCCACAGATCCGGCGCTTCGAGTTTATGCCTAGCGACCTTAAGCTTTCAAATTCTACTTCAGCGCGAATCGTTGAAATTTTTTCTTCCCTTCAGGGAGAAGGAATCTATCTGGGAGAACGGCAAATCTTCGTTCGTTTTGGAGGATGCAATCTCCACTGCGATTACTGTGACGAACCCGACACCATTCCAATTCCATCCGGGGAAGTCATGGAATTAAGCCAATTTCAATCGGAAATTCTAAAGCTCAAAGCCGAAAGAAAGCATAAATCCCTATCTTGGACCGGCGGAGAGCCCTTGCTCCATGTCCCGTTTCTTTTGAGCGCGATGCCCTGGATCAGAAAAGAAGGCCTTTTAAACTATTTGGAAACCAATGGAACCAGGGTCGACGCCTTTAAACAGGTGAAGGATCTCTGCGACATCGTCGCCATGGATATCAAACTTCCCTCTTCCACTGGAAGAGAGTTTTGGTCGGAACATTTAGAGTTTCTGCGCTTGCTTCCAAAGAAATCCTACGCCAAGGTCATTTTGACCAGTCAGACGACAGAAGCGGAATGGCGGCAAGTCATTCGCATTTTGCAGGAAAGTTCCCCCGATATTCCGCTCGTTCTTCAACCGGCGACTCCCATCGGAGGCATTAAACCCATTCTGCCCTCTCAAGCCCTTAAGTTTCTAAGGCAGGCCCAATCTCTTTTAAAAGAGGTGCGGCTGATTCCGCAATGGCATCCCATTTGGGGCCTGCGGTAACTGATAGATCTTAAGAATGGGGCCAGCGATTTTCCCGGCGATAGGATCAAACTCTTTAAGCAAAACGGCCTGAGAATTAAGTTGAGTAAAAAACTTTCGCAACTCAAGGGCTCTTTTGAGATTGACGCCTTGACTTGAAGTGATGACATACTCAACTCCCGCCTTTTTGGCGGCCTCAATCCCGTTTGAAACATCCAGCATCGGCGAATCTTCTTGGGATATCTTCACCTCGCCCGTAAAAAAAATATCTAAATCCCAAGCAGAGCGCTTGATTCGGTAAACCCAGTAGCCTCCTCCGGGATGGGCGCTCGCCATCGCGAAATAAAGCCGACTTCTAGGAGAACCGTTTTTTTTCGCCCGCAAAGCCAAATCTAAAAGCTCTTGTCGAAGCATCAACAAACGCGGCTCTGTATCCGGCTCATCGGCCAAAATAACCGCCCCCTGCGGAATGTTTTTTGAAATCCAATTTTCCGCCAGCATCCGGGTATCGTGGAGTCTCATCAATTGATCCCTTTCCCAAGCCTTGAGAATGCCCGGGAGTAAAATAAAAGCGCCAACTAACATCACGATCAAGACTTGACGCAAGCGATTTTTTTGTTTTAGCAAAAAGAAAATTCCAGCGGAAGCCGTAAAATCAAGGGCCGGGAAAATAGCGGTTAAATATCGCGGCACTCCGCCATCGGGATTATTGACCAAAATCGCAAAAGAAATAAGAATTGGTGAGACAAGAAAAAGCGTCATTTTGAAATCGCAATAGAAAAGATAAAAAATTCCAAGCAGAGCCAAAAACCCCGCCATGAAATTAAATCCTTCAAACCCCAACAAATTAAACGCGATATGTTTAGCGACGGAGGCTCGAGTCCAAAACCGAAGAGAATTCATCGCCGCAGGATTATGCATATGAATCCAGAACCAAAAATTATGAAAATCAAGAACCGAATAAGGAGATCCTAACACAAATGTAAGAAGAAAAACCGCAATAGCCTCAAGAGCCCAAATTTTAGGAGTTTTTTTAGGGGAAATAAGATCAAGAATCACTAAGCCGCTTAAAACCGGAAGCGCGGTAAACTGGCTGGAAAAGGCAAGTCCCCCAAAAAC
>JAKAQV010000084.1 GCA_021819565.1 bacterium
TCTGCAAAACGACGGCGATTGCCGTCCCTAAAACTAAGCCCACAATAAGCCCCAATTGAACATGCCGGGTCTCAGACAAACCGGGGAGCTTAAAAAATTTCCAGACAATATCTTTTCCCAGAGTCGAGGCAAACAAAAAGGCAAGAGAGCTAAAAGCCGCGAAAATCGCGCCCAGCATCCCCACATAGAAAAATCCTTTCCACAGCGGCGGAAGAATCCTGTCGGCCAATGCCGGGTAAGACAAAACCGGGTCCTTTAAGTTCGGCAAAATAGCCCGGGCATAGAGCCCGGCGACCGTGGTAATAAAATCAAATAGTATCCAGAATAAAACGCTCACGACAATTCCGCGGCGCGCCACTTCCGGGCTTTTGGCCGCCAGGCATTTTTGATAAAACGTCGGTTCAACGAGTGTCCACAAACCCAAAAACCACCAAGAGCCGATGTAACCTAGGCTTTTGCCTCCGCTCCACTCTAAATGCGTTTTGGGGAGATGAGCGCGAAGAAAGGAAAGCCCGCCCCAAGCGTGATAGGCGGCTAAAGGCAAAACAATCAACCCGCTATACATTAAAATAAAATGCAAGACATCCGCCCGAACGTCCGAGCGAAATCCGCCGACGAAAAGAAAAGCGGTCGCCGAAACCATCGCAACCGCAAAAGAAGCCCACAGGGAAATTCCGGCTAGAGATTTAACGAGGACCCAAATCATGAGAATATAGGGAGCCGGGGAAACAAGCAGAAGCAAAAGAGCCGCCCCAATTCCGGAGGCCCGAGAACCGTAAAATTTTTCTAAAAGCTCCGGCAGGGTCAAGGCGCCGGAACTGGCGATTTTTGGAGCCAGAAAATAAGCGTAAATAAGAGCGAAAATGTAATAGGGAAAGCCCAAGACCACCCAGTTGAGAAGGCCGTAACGGTAAGAAAACTCTCCCACTCCCAAAACCCCGCCATACCAGCTGGAAACCAAGGCCGCGACAAAAACGGGCAGACTGAGGCCGCGGCCCGCCAAAAGGTAATCCGCCATCTCCGAAGTATTTTGATTTTTCCTATAAAACCAGAAGCCGACCGATAAATTGGCCGCGAAATAAAGGGCAATGACCCCATAATCAATGACGCCAAGAGAAAATCTCATACCGATTTTCTTATAATACTATTATGAAAGAAACATTCCTAACGCGAGCCGGCTATGAGAAACTCGTCTCCGAGATTGAGCCGCTCAAAAAAATGAAGAATCAACTATCTCAAGACATCGCCGAGGCTCGGGAAAAAGGCGACCTGAAAGAAAATGCGGAATATCACAGCGCCAAGGAAAAACTGGCCGAGGTGATGGGCCGAATCGCAAAGATACAAGATAAGCTCGAAGGAGCCAAAATCATCGACGATCTTGACGTTCCAAAAGGCGTCGTTTCCATTGGCTGCCGGGTGACGATACAAAACGAGTCCGGAGATGAATCGGTCTATATGTTGGTCGGCGAAGATGAGTCCGATCCCACTGAAGGAAAAATTTCCGTCTACGCCCCAATCGCGCAAGGGCTTCTGGGAAAAAAAGTCGGAGAGACCGTCACCGTCACTCTCCCGGCAGGCCCCCGAAGATTTAAAATCATCAAAGCAGAGCCCGCTCTATAAACGCCGCTCAAATTGCCCAAGCCTTAAAGGAACGCGCGCTTGAACTCGGGGCCGACAGAGTCGGAATTTCTCCCGCGGCGGCATTTCCAGAGGCGAAATTTTATCAGGAATGGATTTCTAAGTCCTACCATGCCGCGATGGATTATATGGCCAAAGATCCGCAAACAAGATCCGACATTCGCCGCTGGTGGCCCCAGGCCCGTTCGGTTTTTATCTGCGCTTTTGACTACTCCGACAATCGACAAAAACCTCTTCCCAAGGGCCACGGACGTGTCGCGCGCTATGCGGGAGAAAGAGATTATCATCTTGTTTTAAAAGAAAAAATGAAAGCCCTTGCCTCTTTCTTAAAGACTTTAACTCCCGAAGCCGATTCAAAAATTTTTGTCGACACCAGCCCCATTCTTGAGAGGCTCTACGGCCGCTATGCGGGTCTGGGCTGGATCGGGAAAAACACGATGCTTTTATCGAAAGAAGGGTCTTATTTTTTCTTGTCGGGAATGGCCATTAATCTGGAACTCCCGACCGACTCTCCTCAAGCCGATCACTGCGGCAGCTGTCGGCGTTGCTTGGACGCATGCCCCACCCAGGCCTTTGTCCAAGAACGAGTTCTGGACGCGAGCAAATGTATTTCCTATTGGACCATCGAACACAGAGGAGAAATTCCGCCGCAAGAACAATCGGCCATTGGGGAATGGGTTTTTGGATGCGATATCTGCCAAGAGGTCTGCCCCTTTAACCGTTTTGCCTCTTTCGGGAAAACCTTTCAAAGTCCCGGATATGAAAGTCTTCCCCTTAAAGAAATCGAAGAAAAATCGGAAGCCGAATTTAATTCTGATTTTTCAAAAACAGCCCTTGCCCGCTCAAAGCGCTCAGGACTTGCTAGAAATGCCCGCATCGTCTTAAAAAATACAGAGAAGCGCTTCCAATGAGACTGCAAACTCTTCTGTGCCTTTTTCTGATCTCTGCCGGCGTCCTTAAAGCTCAAGCCCAAACAAATGATCAAGATCAGATCGTGGTCAACAATTTAAAAGCTCCCACCACCGCTCAAAACGATGTCACTCAAACTCCCAGCTTGGTGAGGTGGATGTTTCACAAGACCGGCCGGAATATTCAGGTCATCGTCCCTATTCTCGCCACCGACCCAAATAGCGGAACCTCGGTTGGGATCATGCCTATCATAGTGAAACAGAGAAAAAATTCAGACGACATTGAAAGCATCACCGCGCCTTCCATAATCGAAAACCAATACTTCGGCCCCGAAGGAACCTATCGGTATTATTATTTTCCGAATCAATACGAAAGTTTTACCGCCATCGGCACAATCGGAAAATACGAAAACGAGGCCCTCATCGAATATAAAAATCTCCACTTAGAAAACACCGATACCGATATCGATTTACGCCTGCACAAAAACACCAACGCCGGCGGGCTTTTTTACGGCATCGGTTCAAATTCCGCATATGGAAAGCAGTCTAGCTATATTTCCCATGCCTGGAGTTACAATCTGACGGCCGGACACTCGCTTTTTCCCGACTCTCATTGGCGGATAGAGGCCAACAGCCATCTTTTATCTGAACGGGTGACCAACGGCGTCATTCCGGGAATGCCGGGAATCAAGACGGAATTTAATGGATTTGTCCCCAATAGTTTCGAACAAGTTCAAGAAGGAAGATTAAGCCTTGAATACGACTCTAGAGATAGCCAAGTTACGACGACCAAGGGAGCATTCCTCCAAGCCTATTCGGGATATTCAGTTCAGGGTATCGCTAGCAGCTATAACTACGATCGCTATGGAATTGACGGCCGCTATTTCTATCCCTGGCCCAATCACCCGGACAATGTCTTGGCCTTCCAAGTTCAAGGACAGCAACTTTACGGCAGCGCGCCTTTTTGGCTTTTGCCGGAACTCGGCGGGAAATACAGTCTCAGGGCCTACGCCTACGGCCGATACGTCGACAACGGAATGTATGCCGTCAATATCGAACAGAGATTTAAAGTTTATGAGGCCAAGATGGCGGGAGTCCCAACTGATATCGAACTGGCCCCCTTTGCCGGCATCGGCAGCGTTTTTTCCGACCCCACCGATGCGACGGCCCGATACTCTCGCCCAGTTTTTGGGACCGCCATTCGCGCGATAGCCCGACCTCAAGTCGTCGGCTCGCTGGATTTTGGGGTGGGACAAGAAGGCTTGGTCGCCTTCATGGATATCAATTACGCATTCTAAAAGAAACTGAGAGAAATCCTAATCGCTTTCCCAGTTTTCCTCAAAAGAATCTTCCGACAAGAAAGAGCGGCACCACGGACAACGGCGCACCGGGCCGTAGGTGCGGTGACAATCATTTTCCGAAGACCACCATTCCTCAAAAAACATCGGGACGGTCTTTCGGCATTTGATGCAAAAGCGGATTAAGGTTGCGCCGCAAGACCAACAAAACTTGGGAAATTCCTCGCCTTCCGGATGATGGATGAGCGAACGACAGACCCCGCATTGAATGTCGATGTGGAGCTGAAATCTTGGCCGGAGAACCTCTTTTTTATCCTTGCGCTCTTTTTTGCCTTTAGCCATATATTTTCCTTGGTATCTTCATTTTAGGATTACGACAAGGCCGTCATCCAAACGGTTTTAAATTCCAAATATTTCCGCATCCAAGAGCGTCCCTGGGCAAAACGAGATTCCCAATCCTTGGGCTCATGAGTCCAGGTCCGCTTCATATTGCTGATCGACAACTCCTCGATTTTCTTGGCCAATTCCGGAGTTCCGGAAAAATCAATTCCCGCAACGGCGCGATGCTCCGCCAAAACAGGCGCAAGCTCTTCCGCTTTTCCGGTCACGATATTGACCACCCCAGAGGGCATATCAGAGGCGTCTAAAACTTCGATCAGAATTGAAGCCGCCAGTGGAAATTTCTCCGAAGGAACGGCAATCACCGCGTTTCCAGAGGCAATGGCCGGAAAGATCTTCGACACAAGCGCTAGAAGAGAAGGAGTCTCGGGAGAAACCAGGCCAACAACACCCATTGGTTCGGGGTAGGTGATGTTAAAATCGGTCTGGGTCACGGGGTTGACATTGCCGGTGTATTTATCGGTCCAGCCGGCGTAGTAGAGAATGCGGTTAAGACTTAACTCGACTTCCCTTTGAGCTGCGGAATCGGAACAGCCTGTCTGCGCCGAGATAATCTGGGTTAATTCCGCAAAGCGGCTCTGAAGAATCTCGGCGGTGCGGTAAAGAATCTGACCGCGCAAATAAGCGGTTGATTTAGACCATCCGGGCTGGGCCTTTAAAGCCGCTTCCACCGCATCGCGAATGTCTTTTCTTGAGCCCAGAGGAACATCCGCTATCAATTTCTCGTCATGAGAAAAAATTTTGTAGTAGCGCCCGGACTCGGAGCGAACCTGCTTGCCCCCGATGAGCATTTTAGGAGTCTTCCATATCTGGCCGTTTAAATCAAAAGAATGGGAAATCGCCTTTTTATTTTCTAAATGCGTCGCTTCGCCAGTCTCCAACTCTTCGATTTGAACATACTCCCAAAGGCCCACGGGCCCGCCTTCTCGTCCAAAGCCGCTTTCCTTAAATCCGCCAAATTCCGCCGCGGCGTCGAATTTATTGGCGCCATTTCCCCAAATAGTACCGGCCTTAATCGCCCGGGCAACTTCGATCATCTTGGCGACATCCTTGGTCCAAACGCTGGCGGCAAGACCGTAAAAGGTGTTGTTGGCCAGTTCAATGGCTTCTTCCTTGGTCCGAAAGGTCATTGCGGCTAAAACCGGGCCGAAAATCTCTTCCCGCGCGATCGTGTGGGAAGTCTCAACCTCGGTAAACAAGGTCGGCGGGAAAAAAAATCCGTCCTTCGGGCAATTGAGAGGCGCCTGATACTTAACCGCGCCTTCTTTTTCTCCGATTTGAACGTAGCGCCCGATAGTCTCAAGTTGCCTGCTTGAGTTAATTGCGCCCATGTCGATATTTTTATCGAGCGGATCTCCGATGCGAATCTTGCGCATTCTCTCTTTAAGAAGAGTAATGAATTTGGGCGCGATACTCTCTTGGAGTAAAAGGCGAGAACCCGCGCAACAGACCTGGCCCTGATTAAAAAAGATGCCGTCGATGATTCCTTCAACGGCCTCATAAAGAGGCGCGTCTTCAAAGACAAGGGTCGGCGATTTACCGCCGAGCTCCAAGGAAAGTTTTTTTCCGCTTCCCGCCGTCATTTTTCGGATGAGACGCCCCACTTCCGTCGATCCGGTAAAGGCGATTTTATTGATTCCCGGATGTCTGACCAAGCTCTCCCCGGTTTTTCCAAAACCGGTTATGATATTGACCACGCCGGGAGGAATTCCTACATCCTCAATAATCTCGGCCAAATGAAGAGCCGAAAGGGAAGTCGTCTCGGCGGGCTTTAGGACCACGGTATTTCCGGCGGCCAAGGCCGGGGCGATTTTCCACGCCGCCATCAAAAGCGGAAAATTCCAAGGAATGATTTGTCCCACCACCCCCACCGGAGACACCCTAACCCCCGGAAAAGCTTCCTCTAATTTATCGGCCCAGCCGGCGTAATAGAAAAAATGCCGGGCGGCCAGAGGAATATCGATATCGCGGGTTTCCCGAATGGGTTTGCCGTTGTCTAAAGTTTCAATGACGGCTAATTCCCTTGAGCGTTCCGAAATGACACGGGCAATCGCGTAAATAAGCCGGGCGCGCTCTTGCGGCGAAGTCTTTGACCAACTCTTAAAAGCTTCTTGAGCCGCCAAGACGGCATTGTCTACGTCTTTTTCGCCGGCTTCGGCGACTTTCGCTAAAACCCGTCCATTGGCGGGATTAATGGAATCAAAATATTTTCCGGAAGCCGGAGTAATCCATTTCCCGCCGATAAAGAGATCATAGCGGGGTTTTATTTTCGCGTGGGAAATCGACTCCAAAGCCGGTCCATATTCGGCCCAGGCAAAAGAACGTGGAAAGCTGGAAGGCCCTAGTCTCCCATTTCTCTTTATTTTTTCCATCCTTTCTGATTCTTTCCGTGCTTTCATTATGCCCTCGTCAGCCTTTTGGAATGTAATCGTATGACTCGTATTGACCGGTCTTAATATGGTGGATCTGGCGAGCAATGTCATCAAGTAATGAACTCGCCCCGAAACGAAAAAGCTCCGGGACAAGCCAATGGTCCCCCACCGTTTCTTTCACCAAAGCCAGCCAATGAAGGGCCTCTTTCGCCTGCCGAATCCCTCCCGCGGGCTTATGCCCGATGCGGTATCCAGTCCGAAGGTAGAAATCCTCGATGGCGTTGAGCATGACGAGGCTGACAGGCAAGGTCGCCGACACTCCTATTTTTCCGGTTGAGGTCTTGATAAAATCAGCGCCGGCCTGCATCGCGATTTCGCTTGCAGTCCAAACATGTTGAATTTCGCCAAGCTCGCCGGTCTCTAAAATCACTTTTAAATGCGCTTCTCCGCACGCCTCTCGAACCATCGCGATCTCATCATAAACGCGAGAATAATCGCCCCGCAAAAACGCACCGCGGTTGATGACCATGTCGATTTCATCGGCGCCGGAAGCGACCAAGGCCTTTGTCTCCTGTATCTTAAGCGGAAGCGCCACCTGGCCATGCGGAAAAGCGGTTGAAACTGCGGCCACTTTAACCGCGCTTCCCTCCAAGGCTCTTTTCGCCTCGCTGACAAAATTGCCATAGACGCAAACGGCGGCGACTTGAATCTCGGGAAAATCCGCCAGAGGCCGCAAAGCCTTCTGACACAGGCGCCGCACGCGATGAGACGTGTCAGAGCCTTCCAAAGTTGTCAAATCAATCATGGACACCGCGTGTTTAAGCCAAATCTCCTGACGCTCTTTTTTGGGGTTTCTGGTTTTCGCGATCTTTGAGACGCGATCATAAATTCCGGTCGCGTCCACCTGAAGGCGGCGCAAAACATCTAAATCCAGCCGGTGAACCGGATTGCGGCTAATCTTGCCAGCGGTTTCAGAAACATTATTTTTGAATGTAGACATAGTCTCCCGTTTTAACCCAGGCGGCGTTGGCCTCATCGGTGTCGATGTGGAACTCAAGGCTAAAATCCGTCGATATCCGGCATAAAACATTAGTGAAAACTAATTCCCGCGGTCCGCCGATTCCCGCGCGCACGGAAACGATTTCGCCTTCTTGAATTCCCATGGCCTCCGCTTCAGAAGGGCTAAAATGGATATGTCGGCTGGCAATCACCAACCCTTCCTTGACTTCCAATGTTCCCTTAGGACCGGTAATTTTAATCGGGCTTGACCCTCCCAGATCTCCGGAACCACGCACTGGCGGGCGAAGTCCCAATTGCGAAGCGTCGGTTTTGGCGATTTCCACCTGGGTCTTTTTGCGGTGCGGGGCGATCAATCGAACGTTTTCGATTTTCCCTTTGGGCCCTTCGAGGTTGACGGTTTCATAACAGGCCCAAAAACCCGGTTGTTTGACAGAGCGAAATTTCCGCGGTTGGATTCCCTCTCCGAACAGAAAATTCCAATCCGCCTGGCATAAATGAACATGGCGATTAGAGACGCCAACAGGAATAGGCGTCTCATAGCGAGACTTTAAAGGCTCAGACATGAATGGCCTTCCTAATAAAATTAATTATCCTTAAAAAGGAATCCGCTTTAAGACTTTCCCCGCCCACTAAAACGCCGTCAATATCGGGTTCGGCCATCAAAGCGTCAATATTATCGGTTTTAACCGAACCTCCATAGATAATGCGCCTCTGAAGAGAAAATTCATTGTCAAACAAAGCGGCCAGACGGTT
>JAKAQV010000085.1 GCA_021819565.1 bacterium
GCGAAAAGTGAGGCTGTTGTGGTGGTATCTGCGGTGAATTGGATCTTTTTGGAAATACTGAAGAGAATCATGCATCCACCCCATGTCCCATTTATAGCCGAACCCTAAACCGCCGCAGGAGGTGGGCCGGGAAACCATGGGCCAGGCGGTCGACTCTTCGGCAAACATCTGAATTCCCGGGTGATCGAGATAGGCCGTTTCGTTGAGCGTTCTTAAAAAAGAAATGGCATCGAGATTCTCGCAGCCGCCATACTGGTTGGGAATCCAGTCGCCGTTTTTTCTTGAGTAATCAAGGTAAAGCATCGAAGCGACGGCGTCGACTCGAAGCCCGTCGGCATGATAGACGTCCAGCCAAAACATCGCGCTCGACAATAGAAAACTCCGAACCTCATGTCGGCTGTAATTAAAAACATAGCTTCCCCAATCGGGGTGAAACCCTTGCCTGGGGTCGGAATGTTCGTAGAGATGCGTTCCGTCGAAAAGCCCAAGGCCGTGGCCGTCGGTGGCGAAATGAGAGGGGACCCAGTCCAAGATGACGCCGATTCCATTTTGGTGGAGTGAATCGATAAGGAACATAAAATCCTGCGGAGTTCCGTAACGGGAGGTTGGGGCGAAGTAGCCCAAGGTTTGATATCCCCAAGATCCGTAAAAGGGATGCTCCATCACCGGCAAAATCTCGACATGGGTAAAATTCATCTTGCGCAAATATTCCGGCAAGATTTTCGCCATCTCTCTATAACTGAGAGAACGTTCATTTTCTTCCGGAACCTTTCTCCAGGATCCTAGATGGAGTTCGTAAATCGATATCGGAGACTCAAGCGAATTTCTATGGGCCCTGGAATTAAGCCAATTTCGATCATTCCATTGATAGGACAGGTCGCGCACGACGGATGCGGATTTTGGGGGAACTTCAAAATAAAAACCAACGGGGTCCGCTTTTTCCGCCTCGAAGTTTAAGTCTCTTGAGACGATTCGGTATTTATAGCTAGAGCCTTCTTTCGCCTCCGGGATAAACCCCTCCCAGATTCCGGAACTTCCAACTGGAAACAAGGGATGGCTTGAGCGCCGCCAGGAATTAAAATCGCCCATGACATAGACCGCGCTCGCGTTTGGCGCCCAGACGGCAAAGGAGACCCCGTCTTTTTTTGGAGATAAATGCGCGCCGAGTTTTTGGTAAATGCGGCGGTGCGTGCCTTCATTAAAGAGATGTAGGTCTTGGGGAGTCAACAGTCTGTTGAATAATCCTAAATTGTTTTGCATAACCGCCTCTTAATTAAGAACTAACTTATTCTACATAATACTTTTAAAGCTCAGAGCGGTGATTGAACGTTTGGAGCCCGGCGCGCGGACAAGACCGCTTTCTTAAGTCGCGAGATTATCTCTGAGTCAAGGTTTTTTAAATCCAATTTCCATGACCAGTTTCCGGAAGTCGTGCCGGGGATATTCATTCTCGCTTCCGAGTCAAGTCCCAAAATGTCTTGTAACGGAATGATGGCGGTGTTGGAGGGGGATTCTAAAAGCGCTTGAATGAGCGCCCAGTGTCTGTCTGGGTCGGATTTAGACGTAGCGGCGTAGTCAAGCGCGCGCTGGACTTCTTCTTCAGGGCCGCTTTCAATCCAGCCTTTGAGGGTATCGTTGTCGTGCGTTCCGGTGTAGGCGACGGAATTCGGCAAATAATTTCGCGGCAAAAATCTTTCCTCGCCCCCGAAAGAGAACTGAAGCACATTCATGCCGGGGAAATTAAATTGATCGCGCAATTCATAGACATCGGCACCGGCAACGCCTAAATCTTCCGCGATGATTTTAAGGTTTGGAATTTGAGGAAGGACTAAAGAAAAAAAATCTGCGCCTGGGCCTTTGACCCATTGCCCTGTAACGGCGGTTTTTTCTCCGGCCGGGACCCTCCAGTATCTGCAAAATCCAATAAAGTGATCCAGACGCACGGCGTCAAAGCGCTGGGCGGAAATTTCAAGGCGCTTTTTCCACCATTCATACCCGGATTCCTTTAAAATTTCCCAACGGTAAAGAGGGTTTCCCCAAAGCTGGCCTGTCTTTGAAAAATAGTCGGGGGGAACTCCGGAGACGGCGATGGGAAGTCCCTTCTCATCGAGTTCAAAAATTTTTTGATGAGCCCAGACGTCGGCGCTGTCTTGAGCCACGAAAATAGGAACGTCTCCGATCAGCGATATCCCTTTTTCCTCGCCGGCGCGCTTGAGGCGCTTCCACTGCCGGTCGAAGAGAAATTGTTCGAATTGATAGTAAAATGAGGTTTCGCCTAAAAAATGAAGCAAGTCTCTTTCCCAAAAACGAAAATTGCGCTTGCGAATTTCCTCCGGCCAGTCCAGCCAAGGCTTTTGCTGGAAGCGTTCTTTAAGAGCGCAAAACCAGGCGTAATCGTTGATCCAGAAAGATTCTTGGTCCAGAAAAAGATGAAACTCTTCCCAGCTTCTTTTTGGACTGTCTTTTTGAAAGCGCGCGCCTGCTTTTCTTAGAATTTGTCTTTTTCTATCCGCTGTTTCAGAAACGCTTAAATCCTTGATTTCGGCGATATCAGAATATTCCAAAAACCCCTCTTCCGCGGCGAGTTCAAGGCTTATGAAAGAAGGGTTTCCGGCAAAAGCGGAAATGGAACTGTAGGGGGAGTTCCCAGCTCCGGTGGGGTTGACCGGGAGCATTTGCCAATATTTTTGTTCGGTTTCAGAGAGAAACTGGATAAAGCGATGGGCTTCGGCGCCCAAATCCCCATGCCCGGATTCTCCGGATAAAGAACTGATAGGGAGTAAAATTCCGCAACAACGGCTAGTAATAGATGGGCTCAAATTTTTTCTTCCTGTAATTGGCGCGAACGATGGTGACCAGTTGGTTGGTGTTATCGCCTTTTTGATCAAAGCGGATCATTCCGATGATGCCATCATGCGCGGTTTCCCTAAGCGTCTCAATCATTTTCTCGCGATTAAACCCGGAATTTTCAAAAGCCTTAAGGGCGATTTTTGCCGCTTCGTAGGCATAAATATCATAGGTTCTCGGGTTGGTTCTAAAGAGTGCGCGATATTGGGAGAGAAATTGGCTGGCGCCGGGCAAAAAATCGACCGGAACTCCGCTGATAACGAAATAAGCGCCTTGGACCGCGGGGCCGGCGAGATTAAATAAAGCGTCTTCCTTGGCAGCTCCCCCTGAAAAAAAGACCATGCCTTGTTGGCGCGGGTTGAGAGATTTGAGAATTTGAGCCGCTTCGGGATAAAACCCGCCAAAGAAAAGGCCCTGGGGGCGCGAACTTTTAACGGCGCCGATGAGATTGGAAAGATTAGTCGTCTTTGGCGGGATATCCATAAAGCCTAAAATTTTTCCGCCTTCTTTTTTAAAATCGGCGTCAAAGGCTTGGGCAAATTCCATTCCATAAGAGCTTTGATCGTCAACGATAAAAAACGAATTAATGGAGAGACGCGTGTAGGCGAAATGAGCTGCGTATTTGGCATGGATTGTATCTGTCGGCGGCATACGGAAAATATTTTTTTCCCATTTCCAATTTGGGTTTTCCTGTTGAGCCGTTAAAACGCTGTTGGCGGCCGAAGGGGTGATCATTGGAATCTTGGCTTGGGCATAGAGTGGGGCCGCCGCCAGGCAAGAGTCCGAGGTAAAGTCCCCAATGACGGCAAAGACCCTTGGGTCTTGAATGATTTCCTTTGCGGCTTTCACCGCCCCCTGAGGCGTGCCTTCATCATCATAGGTGCGGACGATAATCTTCCAAGGACTTTCAGGCGAATTGTTGAATTTGGAAACGCCCAGTTTGACGGCATTGACGATTCCATTTCCTTCTTCTCCAATTGAGCCCGACAACGGCACGGCGACGGCTAGAACCGCTTTTGACTTTGAGTTTGAGCACCCAGTGACGATGAATGTAAGGAAAGACAGTAGACAAAAAAGCGCGGGCTTCTGCATTGAGATTATTGTATCACTTGGAAAACGCCGTGCCCAAAACCAGAAAGAAAATCACATTTCCTGTGGCCCTGGAATTCTCGTCTTGGGCGGCGGTGGAGTTTTAGGCGTATTTGCGGTTTTGGCGGGCGTCGCCGCTTTAGGAGGAGTCGGTTTGTTTTTGAAATAATTCCAAGCGGCGGCGCCAGCCGCGGCAACGGCGGCCCCGGCCGCAACTCCAATAGCAGCCGAAGCCCATAAGGGAGCAGTGACGATGCCGGCAGCGGCAAGTCCTAATCCCAGGCCTCCGCCGAGCATGGCGCCATAGCCTGCCGATTTTGCAATAGAGTTCGGGGTTTTGGGCGCCGCTACGTTTTTACTTGGAGAAGCAGGAGTCTTAGAAGGTTTGGAAGATGTTTTCTGATTCTTTTTGTGAGCGGGTGCGTGTTCAGAAGTCAGAGAATTTTGAGTCACGTTGTTGCGCGGAGTGACTGCGGCCGAGGGGAGTCCTAAACTTGTTTCATCCTCTGCGGATTTATTTTGATTGAGTTGATTGGCGATATCTTTAGCTCTGTTCATGGTTCCGGCTGCGTTGAGAACAATATTACCTCCCTGCGGAGTTGAAGCCGCAGGCGCCGGAGAAGAGGGAGTGGTAGGAGCTGGAGCGGGATTTGGATTGCTGGAATTTGCGGGAGAGGAGGCGATTGGCAGAGGCGGCGGAAGCGTTTTTGAGGGGCTTGATTTCGTGAGAGGTCCGGCGGCCAGCCCAATTCCGCCTCCAAGAACGGCGGCGGCGATAATCACTCCCGGGGCGGCTCCAAAGCCGGTGACCATAAGGGCCGCGGCGGCGCCGAGAAGAAGTCCGGTCGCTATGCGGGAAGTGGCGATATAATGGGCAACTTTCTTGATTCCATTCCAAATCTTCGCGAAAAACCCCGGTTTGGATTTTTTAGGTTTATCTGTCGTAGGCGCTGGCGGGGTCTCTGGAGGAGTCTTCGTTTTCTGAAGGAGAGGAAGCTCGTCGGTGTTTTGCGGGTTTGCCTTGAGAGACGTGTTTGTGGCGGCAGAAGAACCCGCGCCTGAAGTCGAAGTAGGTTGTCCTTGAGTTGCTTGAGGGGTAAGATTTCCCATTCCCTGTGACGGTGGAGGATTTGGAGTTGCGGTCTTTTTCGAAGGGAAAGCTTGTCTGACTCCCCCTGTCGCTTTCGCGACGTTTTTGGCTAGCTGTTGAGAATTGCTTCCTGAATTTTTCCCATTGGGAGCCTTGTTGTTAATGAAACTATCCAGCTTTTTTTTCTCCTCCGGTGACTGCGGCGTGTATTGCGCAAGAGCCCACATATCATTAGATTTGGGATCAATCCAAGTATCGATTATAAAGGTATTACTTAGAGTCATCGTTCCGTCTTTGTTTATTGGCGCGTACACCTTGCCGAGCCTAAATCTCGCGCGGCTCTCGGCCGTATCCGAAGCCAATGATTTATCATCCACGCCGGAGACGTAATCACAGGCGTAATAAATGTCTCCTTTTTTATTATGAATCAAATGTTTTGGAGATTTGATGCATTCTTGCATTAAATCATCCTTTTTAGACGCCCAGGACCGAACTGGAAATCCGGAGAGAGTTAAGACTAAAAAAGCTAGGGGAAAAATTGTAAGTTTTAATTTCATTTTTGGCGCCTCCCGCCTTCGCCTTATAAATATAATCCCAGCTTCTCTCTCTGTCAAGGGCCTTTTTGAATTTTTACCGAATTTTTACTTTTGAATGGGGGCGCCAAGACACGACAGCGATATTCCAAAAATTTATTTGGTGTTTTGCCCTTTATTTTTGTAACTTTACAACACACAAGACATGAAACAATGGAAAATTAAAGAAGACCCTCATTCCTCAGATCCGCAACGCCAATGTCTCCTTATAGAGGGGGAGAAATCAGAGCTGCAGAAAATTATTAAAAAATTCGGCAAATTGTGCGGGCGGCCGGCTTCGGTCAATAATCCCGAGGGGTATAATCTGTGCTTGCCGCTTCATCGTCCAAACGCTCAAATTTTAGAGGAGTTAAAAACTTTTTTAACTTCGATGACTCCGCAAAAACCCATTCCCGCGCCTGTCGAGCCGGTTTTGCCTCCAGAGCCGGAGATTTCAAAGCCCGAGCCCGCGATTCCTCAAGAGTCGCCCAAAGAAGCGGTCATGCCGTATCCCGGCACGGAATTGGAATCTCCTCTATCCCAGCCCGAGAAGCCTCAAGAAGAATTACCGGTGCCGCAAAGCGCTCCTTCTTCCTTGCCTCCCATGGAACTTCCGCAACCAATGGCTCAAGCTTCTGTTGAGGAAGTTCCCAAAACAGAAGAGCTGTCGGCTATGGAACAGCCTCCTTCTATTGTGGTGGCATTGCCGCCCTTGGAATCCTTAAATACTCCAGCCATAAGCCCAGATCCCGCTAAAAGTTTGGAGTCGCTCAAAATTGGGTCCCATAACCGTTTTGCTCATGCCGCGGCAATTTCCGTTGCTGGCTCTCCCGGCGCCATGTATAATCCGCTTTTTATCCATGGCCCTCCCGGTTCGGGAAAAACTCATCTGTCTCATGCTTTGGCCCAGGAAATTTCAAAAAACTTGGGAGAGAAAACGGTGTTACTCACTTCCGGTTGGAAACTGGCGGCTTCCACTGTTTCATCCTCTAACAAGGTTCTTGCCCTTTGGTGGGAGGAGATGTCAGTCCATTTTAAAGTCTTGATTATTGATGATATTCACTTAATGGCTTTGACTGATAAAAACCAAGCGTTGATTGAAACGATCGTCTCTTGGTTTTTGGCTGGAGGCCGGCAACTCGTGGTCACCGCGGTTTACCCGCCCAAGGCTCTAGAGTCTCTCGCCCAAAGGCTTAAGATCTCCTTTGTTGGAGCCCAGGCTTCTGCCGTTGAAATGAAACCAACGCCTGCGTCTGTTCATATGGAAACACTCAACGATTTCCTGCGAGGGAAAGAACTCAATGTATCAAGCGAAGAATCAAAGGCTTTGGTGGAGCGTTTGGCCGCGCTTCCTCTCGAAGCGCATCTTTGGGTTCAGCGCCTAGTTCGTTTATTGGATTTGGGGATTTCCTTGGGACAAAACCCTCAAATTGGGGCCTTATTGCCGGTGCTTTTCGATCTTCAATTGCCAGAACAGAGCAAAGCCCTTCCCGATCCCGCTGATATGGCCAAGGTTAGCAAGTTTGTTTTCCCAAAGGCCAGGACTGAATCTTTGCCGATTATTTGGTTTTTCCCAAGAGGCTCCGATTCCTTGGTTGCCTGGGCACAAATGATGTTTTTTCAATCCATGGCCGACATGGGGATTTCCCGTTCCTATCGGAATCTTCCGCCTCAGCCCTATGACCCGACGCAGCCATTAGGCCTTCCCTTTAAGATCGGAGAAATCTGTCGGAGACTCTCTCCAAGGGTCGTGGTTCTTTTAGGGCCTCCGCCTCAAAGCCCCTTGGGTGAACGCGAGACCGAGTGGATTCATGCGACCCGTCATGTATTAGGGTCTATGGGAATTGCCTCCGCGCATATTCCTTTTCAAGGAAGTAAGATCTACGCTTATTTTTTAAGAGCTCATTTGGACCTAATGCCATGAGTCTGGGAATACTCAAAGATATCGCGTGGCTTGGGGCCGGATTGGTTTTGGGAGCCGGGGGAGTATTTTTTTTAAGAGAAATTTTTTTTAAAGAAGAATCAGATTCTCCAGGTCTCAAAGAAGAACTAAAAGAAGCCCAGGTTCGTCTTGAGACGAAATCCCGCGAAATCAAGACCCTTCAAGACACCGTCAGAGCCGCCGTTTCACCGACCGATTTGACGGCGGCCCTTGCCGGAATTGTCTCAATTGTCACTCGACACCTGGAGGTCGATTTAGTCGCCTTTCTGCTTCTTGATGAAGTGTCCCAGGAATTGGTCACCCAGCCCGGGGCTTACGGACTTGAAAAAGAAGAGCAGATGTATAGGATATCGCTACTGGATGAGAACGCGTCTTCGGTCAGGGTTTTTAAAACGGGAAAACCTTTTGTCGCCGGAGACGCGCAAGAAGATCCCGGGGTCATTACTCGTTTCGCCAAGTTATGGGATATTCGTTCTCTGATCGTGGTTCCGGTCAGCAAACGAGGTCATCCTTGGGGCGTGATGCGAGTGGGAAGCCGCAAGCCTTATGCGTTTACCCAAGAGCACGTTGATTTAATGAGTACGATTGCCGAAGACGCGGCCATTATCATTGAAATGTCGGTTTTAAACCAACAATTGATAGCGGATCGGGAACAATTAAGGGCCCTCAGCCGTATGAAAGATGAGTTCGTTTCTACGGTCAGCCATGAGTTTAAAACTCCGCTGACGACGCTGGCGGGCTTTTTGGGGCTGATGCTGGAAGGCGAAATTGGCCCCATTAGCGAGGATCAAAGACGGTTTATGATTATGGCTAAAAACGCGGTAGAGAGACTTTC
>JAKAQV010000086.1 GCA_021819565.1 bacterium
ATCTGGCTAGACTATTTGAAGGAAGCGCCAAAAATTCAGAAATTATTTTTCGCGCTTGAAAGGAGGGGCTTTGGGCTTGCTTTGGTCGTTATTTTTGTGGGGGAATCAGCTTTGTTTTCCCCAGGCTGCGGCAATCCCGCCGGAGATGACTCTCAACACCCAAGCTCAACAGCTTTATCTCTCCGCGGGAAATTTTTTTCAAACCCAAGATTACGCCCATGCCGCCGATCAATACCAAGAATTCTTAAAACGCGATCGCGATCAACCCGATCGTCTTGAGGCCCAGATGATGCTGGCGGAAAGCCTTTACCGGCAAGGCATTGCGCAATTGTCTTTGTCTCCTAAGCGCGCGGCAAAGATTTTTAAGCAGGCGAAAAAGGCTTATAAGAAAGTGTCTCGGGACTCTCCAAGCGGGGACTATCTGGCGGAGAGCGCGCGGTTTCGAATCGGGGAAATGGCCTTTAACCTTGGCCAATATGACGAGGCCGTTTCGGATATGGAAAGTTTGGTTTCCGATTACCCTCTAGGCACGTTGAGAGGCGAAGCCCGGTTGCTTGAGGCCGAGGCCTTGATGTCTCAAAAACAGTTCTCAAAGGCGGAGAACTTGCTGGATGAGGCTTTAAAAGAACAACCCTCTTATGCCGATAATCCGAGACTCAAATTAGTGCGCGGGATCGCTCTTTTTGAAACGGGAAATCCTGCCGCTGCTCTGGCGTCTCTGAGCGGGCTTCAATCTCCGCTCGCGCTTTTATATTCCGCTCGAGCCAACATGAATCTGGAAAAGCCTTTAATCGCGGTTGAGAACCTTAAGACCCTGATCGCGGATTATCCTGAAGACCCGGAAGTTGAAATGAGCCGTTATCTGGTGGGGGAGGCTTTTTTCGAGGCCAGAGACTACACCTCGGCAGCCCAGGTCTTTAACCAGTTTCTGATGGATTATCCGCGTAGCTCTTTGCGCGGGGCGGCGACTTATAAAATGGGCTTATGCAGTTATAACCTTAAAGATTATATGGCGGCGCGCGGAGACTTTGAGTCGGTTGAACAAATGAGTCCGCCTGGAGAATTCGCCGAGCCGAGCCTCTACATGATGGGCGAATCTTTTCTAAAGGAAGGAAACTATACCAAAGCCGGTTTTGATTATTCCGATTTATCCTCCGCTTATTCCAATCGCTTGGCCGGAACCGCTCAATTTAAGCTGGCTTGGACCCAATATAAGCGGCAGGAATATCCGGAGGCCCATGTCACGCTCAATTCGTTCATTGTCCGCTATTCATCGCATCCATTAGTTCCAGCGGCGGCGTATCTCAATGGAAATACTTTAGGAAGCGAGGGTAAATATCGCCAGGCGGCTCACGCCTATCAACAATCCTTAGACTTGGCGGCTTCCAATCTCTATCCCTATCGGAGTTTAATTTTAAACCCGGCCTTGGCCATGCTTAGCCGCTCCTATTTGGAAGCCGGAGAATACGGCCATTTGATCTCCGGTTATCAATACGTCCTTAAGGAAAATGCCCCCACCCAGGATCCTTGGCGCGCGGCCGCTCTCCTTTATATAGCGGAGGGATATTACCGGCAGGGGCTTTATGATCAGTCTCTTTCGATTTACAAGGAAATCATCCATTCCTATCCCGCGACTCCGGAATCCATTGTCGCAAAGGATGGAATCAGTTGGTGTCTTTTTAAACAAGGGCATTTTTCTCAATCTTATCAGAAGCGCGTTGAACTGGAGGCCTTGAAGAACGCGCCGGCGATTGCCCCGTCTAAGACCGTTGTCGTCAATGAAAATCCGGGCGCCGATTTGTTTTTAAACAACCAGTATGCCGAGGCGGTCACTCTTTTTAATCAGAAAAAATATGCCGACGCCTTGGACGCCTTTGAGCGGTTTGAAAAAGATTACGCCCAGGACCCGCGCGCGGCCGATGCCGCTTTGGAAGAGGGTTGGTGCTATTACCGCCTCAATTATTACGGTGACGCCGTTAAAACCTGGGAAAGGGTGGAAGCGAGTTATTCGTCTTCTGAAGCCGCCAAATCCGCGGCCTGGGCCACGGCCGACACTTATTTTAGAGCCGCTCAATACGACAAAGCCGTGGCGGCCTATCAACATATACTCCAAACCTATCCGGATGACGCCGCTTCTTCATATGCCCGGCTTCGCATCGCCCAAAGTTATTACAACGCGAAAAATATTCCCCAGGCCATCTCTGCGTTTGAGGATGTTTTGAATAATTCTCCTGGAGACAAGGAGGGTCAACAGGTTCTGGATTATTTAACGCAGATGCTTTATCAGCCCGAATCTAAAGACGCGGCCTTAAAGGCTCTTCAATCTTTGGCGAGCTCCCAATCTTCGAACTCTTTTGGAGCGAGAGCGGAACTGGGTTTGGGGCTTTATTTTTTCGAGACGGGAGATTATACCAGCGCGGTTCAAAACTTAGAGGAAGCGATCCCCAACCTTTCGCGGGACAAAGATATTCGCGACGCCCAGTATGATTTGGCCCAATCTTATTACGCCTTAAAGCGCTATGAGGATGCGGAAAGGGCTTATCAGCGCTTTACGGAAAACTATCCTGACGATTCGCGTCTGAGAGCGGCTTTGTTTCGCATGGGAACCTCGGCGTTCAATTTAAAGGATTTCGAAAGAGCGGCCGCGGCTTTCCATCAGTTGGCGGCGCAGTATCCAAAGTCTCATTACGCCGCCTTGGCCCTCTACAACTCTTCCTTGGCCTATCGAAAATTGGGCGATTGGGAATCGGCGGCCTTGGCCTTGAAAAATTATATCGCTCTTTATCCGCAGCAGGCTCAAAAATCAAGCGCGCCATCGGAACTGGCTTCCGTTTACGAGGAACAACGAGACTATGGAAAAGCGATTAAGCAGCTGGAGTCCGAAAAGAGCTCTCTTAAAAGCGATGACCCTGTTTTCCTAGAGACCAGTCTTGAGATCGCCAAGGATTACGCGGCGATGGGAGATGATGCCGATTCTCTGAAAGAATACCAAGCCATCGAGGCTAGCCCGCTTAAGAGTAATCCCTACCGTTTAAACGCCTTGGCCGATTTGGGCCGCTTCTATGAAGATAAAAAAGAGTGGAGCCTTGCGGCAAAGACCTATGAGGAGTTGTCTTTGAGCACCAACGATCCCAGTTGGCGCGATCCCGCCAAAGCTCGCGCAGAAGCGGATCGCGAAAAAGTTTCCAAGACCGTTTCGGCTGATTCCAATCAGAATCAAGTTCAGAATTCTTCCGCGCCGGCGGGAGGAGGGGCGCAATGATGAATGGACGGAATTTTATTTCTAGTGGAGTGGTTCATAAATCCATTTACAATCCGTCACCCCGGCAGGTCTTAAGCCGGGGTCCAGCCTCTTTGTGGGTTTGGATTCCGGCAACAGCCGGAATGACGAAAATGCAAAATGTAAGCAAGAATTGGAGACTCTACGCTAGGGGAAAATGGCTTGCCATTTTCTTCTTCTTGATCGCCTTTTTATGGCCAAGGAATCTTCATGCCAAATCATCTCCATTAGAGCCCCCCAGCCTGATTTTTTCGCCCGCTGGAAACGGATCTCGAAAAACTCTTTCTTTTGTCGTTAATCTGCCGGAGACCGCCGAAGTCTCTAGCTGGCGTTTTGAGATTCGAGAGAAGGGAAACAAAGACCTTCCCGGCGCCCTTGTCAAAGCATTTTCCGGTGATGGACGCCCGCCTCAAAAGATTGTCTGGGATGGAAAAGACACCCAAAACCGGGTGGTCGAGGATGGAACTTATTATTATTCGTTGAGCCTTCAGACCCCGGCTGGAAATCAAGCCGCGATTCGCCTTTCTCCGGTGATTGTCGACCGCGTTCCTCCCACTATTTCGGCCAAGGTCCATCCCAGAATTTTTTCTCCCAACGGTCTTAAGCCGGAGACCGTTTTTACTTTGAAAGCTTCCGATCAGTACGGAATTTATGAATGGCTGCTTGAAATTAAAGGTTCCGATGGGGTGCCGGTCAAGTCTTGGATGGGAAAAGGGCGTCCGCCCGCGGCCGTGCGTTGGGATGGGAGAGGAGATTTTAATGAAGACGTGCCGAACGGGACCTATACCTTTCAGCTCACGGTTGAGAACCTGGCTTCAAATCGCGCGGTCACGCCGCCCCAGACGGTGACGGTTAAAAGGCAAGGCGTGGTTTCAACCGTGGGAGTGACTCCGGACGTTTTTTCCCCGCATAAAGAGAAACCGATCGCGAGTTTTGATATTACCGGCGGCGATCCTTCCTCGGTTGAGCGTTGGGAGCTCAAAATTATCAACCAAGCCGGCAGGCCCGTCTTTTCTTTCAAAGGCAATGGGGCTCCACCCGCGCGTCTTGACTGGAATGGGGATATTTCTAAGGATAAGACCGCGCCTGACGGGGCTTATCAAGTTATCTTATATGAGACCGACAATGCCGGGAACACCGCCGCTTCCGCTCCGGAACCCCTCTATGTCGATACAAAGCCGCCTCTTTTGGAAGCGCGCCTGGAGCCGGATTTGTTGAGTCCGGGAAAACAGCGCGAAAATTCCCAAGGGATTTTTAAATTGCGCGCTGAGAGCCGATATCCGTTTAAATGGGCCCTTAAAATTTATACCGATGTCGGAGAACCGGTCAGAACTTGGAGCGGGAAAATGGGGTCAAGAGTCCCGAACCAAATTTTGTGGCACGGCAATAACGACTCCGGGCAGATTGTCACCGACGGGACCTATTCTTATTCCCTTTGGGCTTCTGATATCGCCGGAAATGAAGGGGAAACTCCGCGGCAAAAATTCGTGGTGAACACGACTCCCCCGGCTCTGTCTGTTTCAGCGGATCATGCCCTTTTTTCTCCCAATGGCGACCCCACTCTGAGCCACGTCGTTTTTAGTTTGAGCGCCCAGGATGCCAGTCCCTTCGCGAGCTGGGCTCTTTTGATTAACGATTCAAGCGGCAATCTTGTTCGCGAATTCACCGGATCTCCGCTCAATATTCCGGAGAGCGTCTCATGGAACGGGAAAAGCAAAGACCGCGAACCGCTTCCGGACGGGACCTACTCCTATGCGCTCGAGGCGAAAGATATCGCGGGAAATTCCGCCAAGACTAGTCCCCAAAATATCGTTATTGGAGCGACCAAGCCCATTCCTCGGGTGTCTTCTTCTCTGGACGCTATCTCGCCCAATGCCGATGGATTTAAAGACACGACCGATTTCCATTTGAGCGTCAAATCCTTCAATCCGGTTGAAAAATGGTTTCTTAGGATTTTTGATGAAGACAAGGTCGCGCGCCGGACCTTTGAAGGGCAGGGAGACGTTCCCGGAACCATCCAATGGGGCGGCGAGGGAGACGATCAAAAAACGCTTCCGGACGGGAGATATTCTTATCAGCTGGAAGTGGTCGACGCCGCCGGAAACACCAGCAAGACCCGCCTTAAATCTATTTTGATCAACACAACGCCGCCCACAATTAAAATTACCGCCGACCCTGCTCTTTTTTCGCCGAAACCGACGGCGCCTCATTTTAGCTCTTCGACCATGTTTGTCCTAGGCTATCAAGATGTCAGCCCGGTCATGAGATGGAAAGTGATCATTCAGGACCCGATGAAAAATAATGTTCGCGTTTTTTCCGGAAATTCTTCTTTTCCGCGGTCAATTTCCTGGTATGGGCGTTCCAGCTCCAGAAAGATTTTACCGGACGGGCCCTACACCTATACTCTTTTCGCGGAAGATGATGTTGGCAATAAGTCGACCACCTCCGAGCAGATTTTGCGCTTGGACGGCTCTTCTCCCCAGGTGAGTTTGAGAGCGGACCCCACGCTTTTTTCGCCCGGGACGGGCTCTCAGAAAAACGAGACGACTCTATTGTTGGGATATAAGGCCAAGGCCGACATCTCTAAATGGAAATTGTCCATTGACTTAAAAAAGGGAGAAGTCGCGCGCGTTTTCTCGGGCCTTGGGCGTCCGCCGCAAAATATCCCATGGGACGGGAAAAACGCCTACGGGCGCATTCTTCCCGATGGGACTTACGACGCGTTTTTGAAAGTCATTGACGAAGTCGGCAACGAGGGGCTTAGCCCCGCCGCTAAAATCACGATCGACACCTCAAAACCAGTCGCCACTGTCGTCGCCCAAACCGAGCAGTTGGAAGACCTAAGCGTTCCTCTGACCGTTACGAAAGACGCGGACAAGGATATCGTTATTTCCTTGGCCAGCGAGGTCCTTTTTGATAGCGGCAAGTCGACTTTAAAAGATGCGGCCGACAATACCCTTTTAAGAGCCGCCTATCTTATTAAGCGTTATCCCCATCGCGCCGTTTTAATTAATGGGTATACCGACAATGTGCCAATCCATGACGCGTCGTTTAAAAACAACCAACAGCTTTCAAAAGCGCGGGCCGAGGCCGTAATGAAGTTCTTGGCCTTTAAGGCGAATATTCCCGCCTCTCGGATGAAAGCCCAGGGCTTTGGGGATAAAAATCCTATCGCCTCTAACGACGATCCCGAGGGCCGGCAAAAGAACCGCCGCGTGGAAATTGTTTTGACCAGCAATACCCATCGATCTCATGCGACTAAGGAGGAGAATCAATGATTCATATTAATTTTTTGGAAATTCTAAAAACGAGTTTTACCCTGGTCATATTGCTTTTTTGCTCCTTGGTGACCATGACTTTCGCCATTGAGAGATGGTGGTATTACCGCTCGGTCAGAATCGACGTCGAAAAATTCATGACGGCAATCAAAGAATTTTTGGAGGCCCACAAACACGCGGAAGCCCTCAATCTCGCGTCGAATTCTCCGGGGCCTGTCGCGGCAATAGTCCGCATCGCCCTTTTAAATCGCAGTCGCCCTAAAAGCGAGGCCGCCGCCCTTTTAAGCGCCGCGCAGATTGATGAAAGGGGAAAACTGGAGCGTTATCTCGGCATTTTGGGAACCATGGGAAATACCGCGCCGTTTATTGGCCTCTTTGGAACCGTGGTGGGAATTATTAAGGCTTTTCATGATTTGGCTCTTTCCGGATCGGGAGGGCCTTCGGTCGTCGCTGCGGGAATCGCGGAAGCGCTGGTGGCGACGGCCAGCGGGCTTGCGGTCGCTATTCCATCGGCGATGCTCTATAACTATTTTGTCAAAAAGGTCAAGGATATCGCTTCTGACATGGAAGCTTCCTCGATTCGGATTCTAGTTTATTTGGGGCTTAGCTGATGCAGACCGGTTCTTCAAACAACTCGATTATCACCGACATCAATGTAACTCCCTTGGTCGACGTCTGCTTGGTTTTAGTGATTATTTTCATGGTGGTAGCGCCGCTGGCGATGCAGGCTTCCATTGAAGTCGCTTCTACCCGGGTCGGAGCGCCCAAAGCTCGGGCGGCTTTGACCAAGAATGTCGACGTGGTTTTGGACGCGCGGGGAACGGTCACGATTAATGGAACTCCGGTGGCTTGGGAGAATCTGCCCCAGGCGTTGAGAAAGGCGATTTCCCGTAGCCAGGATCGCTTGGTCGGGCTTAAGGCTTCTCCCAAGGCGCCTTTAGGCAAGGTGGTTGAGATTTTAGATGATTCCAAACAGAACGGCGCTAAAAAAGTAGCCTTGATCAATCCCAAAGAAGGAGGAAGTTGATGGCGATAGGGCAAGGAAAGTCGGGCGAGCCGATTACCTCGATTAACATCACGCCCTTAGTGGATGTCAGCCTTGTTTTGGTCATTATTTTTATGGTCGCCGCGCCGCTTTTAACACAGCCGATTTTGCCGGTTCAGCTTCCTAAAGCCGTGACGGATGAGGGAAAGGAAAGAGAAAATATCACGATTACGATTACCAAGGACGGCCAATGGGCGCTCAATGCCGATCCGACGACTCCTGAAACTCTTCCCTCGGTTTTGCCCTCGCTTTTGGCGAAAAATAAAGATAAATACGTGATCATCCGGGCGGATGCCGATTCTCCCTATTCCTACACTTTGGAAGCGCTTAAAATCGCGAAAGCGGCCGGGGCCAAGGATTATGCGGTGGCGACAGTCGAGAAAAAGAGAGTATCTCCGTGAGTAAGGATGCGACTAGGCTTGAGACTTCGGCGGGTTTAGCCGCCGCTATTCATGCTTCCCTTTTCGGGCTCTATCTTTTGCTCAAAGCAACCGCGCCTACCGAAGAGATGGTGAAGCTAACCCGGGTTGATTTTATCGATGAAATTCCCCAAGCCGCGCCTACTACTTCTGCCAATCCCGGTCGGCTTGAACGCGCGCCCAAAAGCTTCAAGGATTTTCTTCATATGGCCCTTCCCTCGTTTCACGCTCCAAGCCCGCCCCAAGCCAAGTTGGAAGAAATGCAAACCAGCCCCGCTTTAAACTCGCCCAAAGAGACTTTGCCTTCTCCCCGTATCACGCTTAAAACCAGCGCTAATTCCGTTCAT
>JAKAQV010000087.1 GCA_021819565.1 bacterium
TCCGATCTCTTGCGAATACCGCCCATCACGCAAGGCATGCAAGGCAAGTGAAGCTTAATCTCCAGATGCTTTTCCGGCTGCCAAAATATTCCAAGCTCTCTTGGAGACGTCGGTCCATAAAGCGTCACCGTTGGAATTTTCATGGCCATGGCCGCTTTGGATAATCCAGTGTCGGACGCCAAAAATAAATCACAACGATAGATTTCGGAAAAAGTTTCAGCCAATGTTCGCTTGGCAATCAGGTCTTCATATGGGAAATCCGCCGCATCAGCGAAAATTAAGGATTCCGGTTTTTCATCCGGACCGCCCAAAAGGCAAATATTAACCCCATATTTTTGATAAAGCATCCGCGAAAGAATCGCCCAATTTTTAGCCGGCCATATTTTGTTATACTGGCTTTTTTCTGATCCAATGTGAATCCCAATTCTCCCGGAAGGATATTTTTTTCCCTGCGGAAAATTGTGGGCGAAACTCTCAAGCCTAACTGTCATTTCCGAAGACCCCGAAATTCCCAGCGGAGAGAGAATCTTGAGCCCTCTTAAAATAGCGTGTTCAGGAGAGGATTCATCAATCCAAATCCTGAAATTAAGCGATAAGAAACGCTCAAAATCTTGTCCCAAAAATCTTCTGCGCAGGTGAAAAACGAAATTCTTGAGGTTTGGGATGGGGAAAATTTTCCGACAATGTCCAATTCGAATAGGGATAGACAAAAGAGAATCAAGAAAGCGCACCGGAGCGGAAGGCACGACGATCACGGCATTAAAATTACCGGAGCGAATCCTCGCGTTGAGTCTTTGAGATTCCTTACGCGTATGGGGGATTTCCTCAATCCATATTTCATCGGTTATTTCAGCGCTTGGAATTAATTCCTTAGCGGTTGGATAATCGTTGGCCATAAAAACGATATGCGCCTTTGGAAACCCTTTTCTAAGAGAAGAAAGCATCGGAAGAAGAAAAATGGCATCCCCAATGGCCGAATAGCCGACGATTAAAATGCGCCCAATATCGTTAGCATTGATGGGGAGTTCTGGGGGCTTTGGATCCAAAAAAATTCGAGTCAGCGATAAACGAAGAATATTTAAAATCCAAAGGGTGGCGCGCCTTATTTTTGACATTTCTACGGATAGAGCCTGAAAAGAAGGCATAAAAGAGGCTTAAGCATCTGATACCAGCCAATTCCGGGAGATATTTTCGTGAAATGAGAGCCCTTGAGATTTTCCGGGTAGCGCCTCGAAACGGGAATCTCGCATACTTTTTTACCCATCCGAATCGCCTTCCAAGCCAGGTACTGTTCAATTTCATATTTCTGGAAACGTTCTTGAAAAATAAGATCGCCCAAAGATTTCAGGAAAGAAGTGGAGAAGGCGCGGTAGCCATTGGTCGTGTCGGTCATCCACTTAAGAGAAGCTAACGAAAAAATCGGCGCGTGGACTAAGCGAATGGCCCAATAACGATAAGAGGGGGTATTTTGATGGCGGCCACCCGGTAAAAATCTGGAACCTTGGACATAATCGAAACCTTCTTCCAGTTTTTCGATGAATCGGGCAATCGCTTCGGGATCGTCGCGGTCATTGCCGTTAATCATGATCAGGCCTTTATAATTTTGTTTGAGCGCCCAATCCAACCCCGCCTTGATGTTAGCGCTAAGGCCCTCGTTTTTTTGAAGCCGAATAATTCCGCGCAAGGAAAACCGCGTGGTTAAATCAGAAGGGGTCGAACCGTCGGAAGAGCCGTCATCGCCGATAAAGACGTCAAAATTCCTTTTTTCGGGCGCGGGAAAGCGCGAGAGTTGCGCGGCAAGTTTTGTCCCCTCGTTATAAACAAAAATACAGACAAGATAAGAATGAAGCTGCGGAGCGCTTCCTTCGTAGCGATAAACCGGAATCTGTTTCATGATGTTTTTTTAATTCGCGAAAAGATATCTTTAAATCCCAATGACGCTAGAATGCATAAGCAGGGAATGACTGGAGCGGTATAGCGGGGTTCGCCTTGGGTCAAGAGGTGAATATTCATGTAGAAAACGATGGCAAAGAGAATCTCCGCTTCCGGAAATATCCAGCCGGCGTAAATTCCCCATAAAGCCGCCGCCATAAAAACAAGTTCTAAAATTTTAGCGAAGGCTCTTCCAATGGCGGCAAACCAAGCGCCATGAGAAACATAATCATAAAAACTGTCTTTTAAACGCAAAGCGTGTTCCGCCCAATCGCCGTGAAACCAAATATAATTAAAACGCTCAATACAAAACTTCGCATAACGCCATGGATGCCCATTGATCTGCTCAATGGCCATCTCTTTAGACACGGGACCAATGCGCGGGTCCTTCGTGAAAAAATAGGTTTTAAGAGGTTCTGGCAAATCCAGGTCGGGAACGCCGCGAACCCCGTTAGTTCCTTGATAAAGGGCATGCCAGCCCATACCATCTTCAAAGACGACGACGCGCCCCAACTGGCGTTCATTTCTAATAATCCAAGGCAGGAGCGGAAGATAAGAGCACAAAAATAACACTAGCATCCCTTTATAGGGGACGCGAATTTTTAAAATGAAATGAAAAAATAAAACAAGAAAAATCGGCAAGACAAGAAAGGTAGACTTGGCCAAAAGGCTCAACCCGATCGCAAGCCCTAAAATCGACCAGCGCCCTATAGAAGTTGGACCCTTTAAAGTCCAAAGAGCGGCCCAGGCAATCAGCACGCATTGAAGAGTCTGGAGGGTTTCAGGCCCCACTGTAAATATCAGTCCAATCTGGGTTGGGTTTAAGGCAAACAAAAGAGACGCCCAAAAAGCGGTAGAAGACGAAAAAAAAGAAAGCGCAATTTGATACAAGAAAAAAACAGATAGACAATTAATTAAAATTTGAACTAGAAATATCTGTGCAGTGGCTTTATAACTCGCATCTCCCGTAGTCCGATAGATGGCGTCTAAAAAGAATGGATAAAGAGGCAGGCGAAACGCCGAAGGAGTTTTTCCGTCATAACTATAAACCCCGTCTTTGAGAAGATGAACCGCGAGTTTTTGGTATTCCCAGGGGGCTCTATCGGTGATGCTTTGGCCTGAACCCGCAAAAAAATATCCCAACCGAATAACAAAAGCCAAGACCAGGATGAGGAAAATCCCCGGTTTCAAAAAATTTCGCATGGGCTGGAGAAAGTTTATCATAAGGAGCGGTAAATGTTAAGAGTTTTTCTGGCTGTTTCCGCCCAAGTGAAAGATTTTGCCCGCGACAAGCCTTTTTCTCTCAGAGAAGATCGCAAAGACTCATTATCAGCCATTTGAATTAAAGCGGCGAGGATTTCTTCTTCATTAGCGGGGTCTAATTGAACTGCCGCGTCTCCGCAAACTTCGGGAATAGCGGTCTTATCTGAAGTGATGACCGGAACTCCGCAGGCCATGGCCTCAAGAATCGGAAGACCAAAACCCTCATACAGCGATGGATAAATAAGACAAAGAGATAAATTGTAAAGCGCGATTAAATCTTGAAAAGGCACATACCCTAAATAGCGAACCCTGTTTGAAACCTTCAGATTTTCGGCGAGAGAGAAGGCTTCATTTCCTAAGCTCCCGCGATGGCCAATCAAAACAAGATCGATATCCGAAAAAGTTTTCGGGAGC
The DNA here is from genome assembly GCA_021819565.1 of bacterium. Lineage (GTDB taxonomy): Bacteria > Elusimicrobiota > Elusimicrobia > UBA1565 > UBA9628 > JAKAQV01. Next base: position 3,610 of record JAKAQV010000087.1, read on the forward strand.
TGGGCAAAGGCCTTAATCGAAGCCCTGGGATCGCTCCAAGGATCAAAGGGACCAATCATCAGAAAAAAGCGCTCCGGCAACTGATAATGAAGCCGCGCTTGAAGCAGCAATTGAGAATCCAGAGGCTTAAACGCTTCACGGTCGACCCCCAAATGGATCACTTCGATTCTTTCAGGAGCGATATTCCAATAGCGGACCATGTCTTGTTTGGTATATTCCGATATCGAAATTATGCGATCCACGCGCTGAAGGCCGGGGAAAATGATTTTTTGATACAAATCTTTTAGATAAGGGCTTCCCCATTCGGGATGGACTATGGGGAAAAGATCATAAATAGTCGTCACCGTTTTAAGCCAATGACGGCAGGGAATACGGTGGGCATGATAGACATCGACATGGCGAAAGGAAAGATAACTTTCAATCACGGGAAGATTTAAGTCCCACTCTAATCTATGGATTAAAGACTCGGGAAAGCGCGGGACAAATCTCTGAAAGCGCGGATGATCTATTTGAGGTAAGAGATTTTTTTTCTTTGAGTAAGAGCGAAAAAAATAACTAAATAGGGCGTAGTCGTTTTCTAAATCTAAAGTAAGCAGCTCTCGCGTCAGATTTCTGATATAGGCGCTGACCCCGCCTCCGCCCCAGCCGTGAAGAGATTCTTCAATGGCTATGCGCATGAAAACCGCTTATCGAGAAGCCGGAGTATTGGGCGGAGCCTGGGCCGGCGCCGGAGCCAAGAGGCCTAGCTCAATTCCCTTGACGACGGCTTCCGTGCGGTTGGTCACGCGTAATTTCTGAAACATGTTGTTTAAATGATTCTTGATGGTCTTGACCGCGCAGCCCATGTTGGCGGCCATCTCTTTATTGGAAAGCCCCTGGCTTAGGTAAAGGAGCGCCTTGATTTCCGACTGCGTCAAGGCCGCCGAAGACGGCCGCTTAAGCCCTTCGGAGAGTTGGCGAAGGCCTTGAAGGACGATTTTGACAATGGGCGCGGGAATAAACACCCCGTCTTTGGAGAAATTTCTAAGAGCCGATAAAAGCTCCGAAGCCGGAAGCATCTTCGATAAATATCCATTCGCCCCGGCCTGAACCGCCTCTAAGACATGCTCTTGGTCCTCATAACTGGAAAGCATCATGACCAAGGCCTGAGGGCAAGCCTTTCTCACTTCGCGGGTCGCGGCGATTCCATCTAAAAGCGGGAGTTTGATATCCATCAAGATGATATCGGGGTTCAGTTTTTTAGCCAGACGCACCGCCTCGTGTCCGTCAGAAGCCGTCCCCACGACTTGGAGGGTCTTGTCGTTGGCTAAAACATCCTCGATTCCTTCTCTAAAGAGGGTTTGATCGTCCGCGATAAGAACTCTGACTCTCTTGCCAACTTGATTGTCTGCCATAGTAGTAACAGGATGCCATATCCTTTCAAAAAAAACAAGGGGGGAAATTACGGAATATCAACCGAGCCGTTGGCCAAGGTCAAACCGGCGGGAACGATTTTAAAGGGGGTATCGGAATTAGGATAAAACGGGATATCCTGATGGGCCCACCAACTGAGCAAAAAATGAGGAATAGGAACCGGCCCCAGATGCAAACTCTCGACAGAAAGCCTTAAAGAAGATCCGTCTTTGTCCGGGTTGGGCAGAATTTGCGCGCTAAGCTTCAGTTTTAAAGGGATTTTTTCCCATTGAGCGTCTAGTCTTAAATCTTTGTCAATGGATAAATTCCTGATGATTAAACCCGGCGCGCGTTTTGCGGCAAAAGCGACCAAGTCGGAGGAAGAAACATTGGCCGAAAACAAATCCAACTCCTTCATTTTCAAAAACCGGATGTCTCCATCCCATTTCTTCTGCTGGTTAAAAACGGGAACGAGGGACAGGTTTTTCATTTTTAGACGCAAATTAGAGACGGCAAGCCCGCGGAGATAAATGACAGAGGCGCTCAACTCCGCTTCGGGATAAGAGGCGCTCTTGGGGTCCCAGGCGCCCAGATTCAAAGTCAAATTTTCCGCCTCGACGTTTTTCATTGAATAGAACTGAAAATAAATTTTCTTTTCCTTAAACGGCGCAGTTTTAAAGCGCTTTTGCTGAAACAAGATCGCGAGACTCTGGTCCGGTAATCTCCACTGGGCGGCTTGTTGATAAGCCGATAAAAACCAGCCGTCGGGATCGAGAGCCGTATCGCGAGCTTCTTTAAGGCCGCCAATGACCCCCGAGGGCCCCAATGAATCCGTTTTTAACAGAAGAAATTCCGAAAACTCGCACAATCTTTTGTGCGGAGGAATCGGAAAAACTTTTTTAAGGCCGAGATAATCGCGCATCCAGCCGAAATTCGGACCGTTAAAATAGACATCATTGGCGACGAGTGTCATCGTATTTAAAGGAAGCGCGGGATCGGAAAGTTTTTCGGCGGTCTCAAGAATGCTTTGAATAGGCCAATTTTGATCGAGCGGCGGATTAGCGGGAAAGAGCGGTATTGCGTGAAGGGGCGTTGGAATATCAAAAGCGGAAATCCAATGCGTGTTAAGATTGGCGACGGTCAAAATCTGAAATCCCGCCACAAACCACAAAACCACATTAGGCCAGGCCGATGCCGCCGCAATCGCCAAACCCGGAAGACCCGGCAACAGGAATCTTAATTGCTTGTTGGGGACTAGTGTCCAAAAAACGTAAGAGGATACCACGGTCGCCAAAATCACCCATCCCCAATCCCGGTGACGCTTATATTGCGCCGTTAATATTCCCGCCAGTCCCACGGCCCAGACAAAAGGTCCTAAACCGTCAAGCATGCTAAACAAGTAGGAGATGACTCCGCCATTCCAAAGGGGAACCGCCATGTCCGAGGAAGCCTGGGAGAGTCGCGGAATCAAGGTCGGCAGATGATACAGATACCAAGGAAGAAATAACAAAGACGAGAAGGCCGCCGAAGCGATAATTTTCCAGCGCTTATGCGGAAATTTGAGGTTTCCCGCCGCCACGACTAAAATGGGGATAAAATAGGAAAAAAAGCTCCATTTCATCATCATCCCCGCGGCGAAAAGAAAACCGAAGAGAAGACTGCCGGCCCATTGGGAAAAACCATCTGAAATCAAGAAACCCCATAAGGCCGCGGCGGCAATGGCGGCGGTCGGCATATCCATCAACTGGGTGGTGGTCATTTGCCAGATCACAGGCGAAGCGCAAAAAGAGGCGGCGGCTAAAGTCGCGGTATAATCGGGGCGAAAAAAATAAGAACAGGCAAAAACCGACAAACAGAGAACAATGAAATAGGCGTAATTGACCCAAAAGGCCGCCGTTGCCGGATGCGCGCTGGAATAAGCGGCAATTAAACTGAGATGATAAAGAGGCGGAAAGGGCGGCATTCCGCTTTTAGGAGGGAGAGTGAACACGGTTTTAAAATCCCACTTTCCACCGCGAAGCGCCTGCCAATAATCCCAGGCGATGTCCATATGATCGGCCTGATCCCAAGAGGGCGGCAACTGGTCTTGCCGGATAAAAGATTTAAGAAGAAGCCCTTCCCAAAAAATAAAGGCGAAAAGGCCCACTAGACTCAAGCTAAGCATCAGGAGTCTTTTATTGCGCGCTCGCTTGAGAACGGCTAAATCTTCCTCGAGGTTTTGGATAGGATTGGGCATGGGCATACATTTTACAAGAATTTTTGTAGAATGAGAAAGGCTGATAGGAGAAAAACATGGAAAAAGTTTTCGAAATCAAATTTGGAACCGACGGCTGGCGCGGGATGATCGCGAGAGAATTTACCTTTCACAATGTCCGCCGCGTCTCCCAGGCGATGGCGCAATATATCAGGGAAGAAGCCCTTAAAGAAAAAAAATCCATTCCGCCGATCGTGATTGGATATGATCGGCGTTTTCAGTCCGAGGTTTTCGCCAAAGAAGCGGCAAAAGTCTTTGCCGGAAATAAAATTAAGACCATTCTTGCATCTGAAACCTTGACGACTCCGGCCGTCAGCTTTCTGACCCACAAGCTCAAGTCTTGGGGACTCGTGGTTACCGCTAGCCATAACCCGCCCACCTACAATGGAATTAAAATCAAGCATGACGGCCGCGGCGCCATGGAAATCATCACGCACTCGGTCGAAGAGTATATCGACAAGGATTCTCCCGCCCATGGAAGCGATTTCGAGGAGCGTTCGTTTAAAAAAGATTATTTGTCTTATTTAAAATCCCGCGTGGATATCGCCAAAATCAAGAAAATAAAAAAGTCCATCGTCATCGATTATATGCATGGCGCGGCGGGAGGACTTTTGGAAGAAGTTTTGCCCGGGAACAAAATTATTTCTCTCAGGTCCGAACGCGATCCTCTCTTTGGCGGACACGCCCCGGAACCGGTGGAAGCCAATTTAAAAGAATTGTCGGCGCGGGTTGTTTCGGAAAAGGCCGCTTTGGGAATTGCCGTTGATGGAGACGCGGACCGCTTCGCTCTTGTTGACGATAAAGGAAAGTATTTGACTCCGTGCCAGATATTTCCGCTGGTCATTCGCTATTTGGTCGAGCGAAAAAAAATAAAGGGTAAAATCGTCCAATCAGTCTCGATGGGATATTTGGCCGAGCGCATGGCCAAGGATTATGGGGTTGATTTTGAGGAATTGCCTGTTGGATTTAAACATGTCGCCGAGGCCCTCGCGGTGGGAGGAGCCGCTATCGGGGGCGAGGAATCGGGAGGATATTCCTGGACCCAAAAGGTGGCGGAAAGAGACGGGCTTTTAACGGCTCTTCTTTTTCTGGAGATGAT
>JAKAQV010000088.1 GCA_021819565.1 bacterium
CCGATCTGAAAAACGCTTTTCCGGGGGCTGATTTTTCCAATAAGAGGCTTCCTTGTCGGTTAAATGGCGCAAAATCCACTCCGTGTTTTCTTCATTTTCTTCTTCAAAATGTTCTAGAGCCACGGGCGCTTTAAGATCGATGAGGTCGTTGCCGGAACAATTTTTAATCATGGCGGACTGTTGAAACCATTGGTCCTGCAAATCGCCTAAAATATTGAAGAGCCTTTCGGAAATCTGCCGGGGAGATTTTTCTCCTTCTAAAACCGCGGGAACCACCTTGAAATAGGCGCGGAAGGATTCGCCCTTCATTGGCGCGGCGGTGGAGTAGAGCTGGTTTTCTCCCCGGAAATAGACGCAGAAAAACTTCGCGTTTGGAACTTCAAGGGCCAGTCGCCCCAAAAAGTCCTTGGGTTTATGCCGATTAAACCAGCCGTGCCGGGATCTCGTCGCCTCCGGAAAAACAAAAACGGGTCCGCTATTTTTTAAAATCCAAACGCACTTCTCAAAAACTTCTTGGCGCCCTTTTTGCGCGTCTTCTCCATCCCCGGATCGCGAAATCGGAATGCAGCGGCAAAGGTAGATGAGGCCGCGTATTAAATTTTTCTTGAACCAGCCTCCCAGATAGTAATAATTCTCTATTTCAGGCGTCGACCAGGGGATGGAGGAATCGCGCATCGCCTGGGTCCAAGGAGAGGCCGCCCAGAAAATAAGGAAGGAATCGATCATCGTTAGATGGTTGGCGGCCCAGATGACAGGCCCCGTGTGATCTTGAAGAGCCTTGCGCACTTGCTTTCGGAAGGATTTGAGATTTTGGATGTTGTAGCGAAGGTAAAAGCGCAAAAAGGCGAGAATAACGAGATAAACCGCCCCCGCGGACAGTGAACTCAAAAAACGCTGGCGGCGAAGCCTATTTACGGCGCAATCCGAGAGCACGTCTTATAAGACAGCCCTTAAGAAATCTTTTCCGCTTGAGAAACCGTGGAAGAGATTAAAGAGGCGATCTCAAGGACCTTGGCCTCTTCTATCGGAGAGCGCCGGGCCGCGCAAGAAGCGATTTCAGAAGATACCCGCAACTTATCGGAGCTCATTTTGAGGCGCGTTTTTAACTCGGCTAATTCCGCGTTAAGGGCGGAAACCTTTTCATGATCGTTGGAGGAGGACAATCCCTTGATTTTATCTTGAAGAAGAGACAATTCTCGGGTGAGGTTGTCGTGGGCGGCTTTATCGGTCTCGTAGGCTTTTTGCTTTGAGTCGGCGAAACGCTTAGAGTCCGAGATGTCGCTGAGATAGCTTTTGGCTTGAGAGATCATCGTCTTTAGATTTTGGATCGCTTCCGCCTTTTCATTGCCGGCCAATTTATCAATGCGGTTCATCAATTTTTTGAGAGATTCATTGAGGCGGTAGCCTTCTCCAAAGCTGGAGATATAGGCAAAACCGACGACCTTGGATAAATAAGAGTCGTTTTTCGGCATATGCCCCAAATCCATCAGCATTTTAACCGAAAGTCCGGGGGTCGCGGCGGTGGCGTCTTGACCGTCTAAAATTCGGAGTTTTCCCAGCTCGCCGTCTTCCAAGCGAAAATCATTGGTTCCCTCAATCGGAACGCGATGGGTTTTCTTGGTTAAGAATTGCCTTTCAATAGACATCGTGATATCGGCGAGATTGGCGGATTCAATTCCCATTCCTATAATATGGCCGAGATAAGGGGTGTTGGTGTCTGCCTTTGACCAATTGGGCTCGTTGGTGGCGTATTTCTTGACGCCGGCGATGATGCGGCTTTCCGCGTCTTCAGTCGTGATGGTATTTAAGTCGATCGCTTCGATAACCGTCTCTTTTCTTTTAAATGCCATAGGATTTCTCTCCTTGTTTTGTTATTTTAACATATTTTTTGTTAGAATGAATCTGTAGCAAGTATTATGATGGGGTTTAAGGAGAAATTGGAAAATATGAAAAAGACTTTCGTTCAGTTCGTCTCTGTCGGCATTGTCGCAGTGGGGGTTCTGGCGTTTATTTCATGTTCCCCCAAGCATATCAAAGTCAGCGGCGTTCAGACGCCTCCGGCGGTGGCCGTATCCACTCCGACGGTCGCGACCTCGTCAATGACCGAGGCCAGTTTGCGCGGCGGCGAGTTTGAAGATGTTCCGCAACTCGTTTCAGTCTATTTTAATTATGACAGCGCGAAATTGAGCGCGGAGACTCGCTCCATACTCAAGAAAAACGCCCATTATTTAAAAAATCATCCCGATTTGGACGTTTTAGTGACGGGCAACTGCGACCAAAGGGGAACGGTCGAATACAACCTCGCTTTGGGACAGCGTCGCGCGAAATCGGTTCGGAGCTACTACATGCTTCTGGGAGTTTCCGGCCATCGCATCGCCACGATTTCATATGGAAAAGAGAAGCTGGTTTGTTCCGAGATGACGGAATCCTGCTGGTCTAAAAATCGGCATGCCGACACCTTGGTTCGGGAGAAAATCGCGGCTAAAAGCGCTTCTTCCATGACTCCAGCCTCGTCTTCAACCACCGCTCCGGCTCCGTCGGCCGGGCAATAACTGATTATTGAAAATAGAAAATCGCCGAAGGTTCTGAGTGCGCGTAAGAAAAACGGTTGTGCTTGCGGCTCTCGCCTTCGGCGTTTCTTTTTTTAGCGCCTGCGTCGCGACTCAACAGGATGTCGTCGACCTCGAAGCCCAGACCGACGCTCTCAAACAGCAATTGGAGGGCCTTCAAAAGACCTTGACTTCTCTTCAAGATAATCAGGCGGATTTGTCCGAGCAGGTCAAGAATTTACACGACGATCTGGGCGTTTACACCGAAACAATCAAGGAAAATGAAAGTCAGATGAACGACCTCTCGTCAAAAATAGACGACATGCGGGTTCAGATCGCCAATCAGGTTTTATCCATTGGCAAGGTTTTAACGGCGCAGCAGATTAAAAGTCTTGAGGCGCAGAAAGCCGCCCTGGAAAAAGATGAAAAGGCGCGCGGGCATTCTCCCACGGAAATTTTTAACTCCGCCGATATACGTCTCGGCCTCAAAAATTATGATTTAGCCGCCCAAGGCTTTAGCGAATACCTGCAAAAATATCCCAACGGGGCTTTTGCCGATGCCGCCCTTTATAAGCTCGCTCGTTGTTATTACGGGCTTAAAGATTGGAAAAAGGCTGGCGAGCAGTTCGCTCTTTTCATGACCCGCTATCCGAAAAGCAATTTAATTCCTTCGACGCGATTAATGTATGCGCGCTGTTTGATTCACCTGGGAGGCAAAAAGAAGGAAGCGGAACAGTATCTGGAATCGGTTGAAAACGATTTCCCGCAGACTCCCGAGGCTCATGCCGCGGCCTTGGCCTTGAAAAAGCTCATTCATTCTCATAAGCCCTCCAAGACTAAGAAAAAAATAAAAAGGCAAGCGCCGCCGGCAGCGTCGCAGTGAAAAAAGTTTCTTGGGTTTTATCCGCTCTTTTATTTTTCTCCCAGTTTCCTCTTTGGGCGGATACAAACGAGCTTTATCTTCAGCTTTCGGGGCAAAACCAGTCCCAGCCCCTTCTCAATTTAGCTTTGCCGCCGTTTTTCTCTCGTCCCATGGGACAGAAAAAAGCGGCGCTCATGGCCCATAGCCTTCGGGACGTCGTGCGGGCGGATTTATTGATGTCCCGTTATTTCAATGTGCTTGAAAACGGCCCGGCTTTTAACGGCTCTAATGCCCGGGAGATTAGTTCCGATTGGCGCAAGAAAGGCGCGTCTTTTTTGTTGACCGCGGACGTCTCTATGGCCTTGGACCAATTGCAAGTGACAATTCACCTTTTGGATATCAATTCCGGCTCGACCATTCTCGGACATTTTTACAAAGGCAATTCCGACTCTTGGCGCGAAATGGCCCATCAGATGTCGGATGAAATCGTCGAGGCCTTAACGGGAAAGCCGGGAATCGCCCATACCCGTATCGCGTTCTCCAATGATCAAACCACGCACAAGGAAATATATCTGGTTGATTATGACGGTCAAAATTTGAGGAGATTGACCTGGGATCATTCCATCGACATTTTACCGCGTTTTACTCCGGATGGAAAACAGATTGTCTATACCAGCTACAAAAATGGGAATCCCGACCTGTTTATTCTGGATTTAAAACCTGGAAGCCATTCCCGGCCATTTTCGACCTATCAGGGGCTTAATATCGCCGGCGGTTTTTCTCCCAATGGAGACAAGCTTTTAATGACTCTCTCGCGCGGGAAAAATCCCAATATCTATATCAAAAACCTTGTCAACGGCCGTCTCACTCAACTGACCAATGATCGCGGCGCGGACAGTTCCCCGACTTTTTCTCCGGATGCCGGCCAAATCGCTTTTGTCTCCGATCGGGCGGGAAATCCCGAGGTCTATACCATGGACTTGTTGACCGATCGCGTCAAGAGATTGACGATGCTCAACTGGTGCGATTCCCCGTCCTGGTCGCCGACAGGACAGTGGATTACTTTTGCCGGGAGAGTTTCTCCCACGGAAAAATTAGATATTCTTTTGACCGATATTACCGGCACCGATGAGCGCGATATTACCCATGGAAGCGGCTCGAGCGAAAATCCGTCTTGGTCCCCGGACGGACGCTTCATTGTTTTTAGCCGGACAGGCAGAAACGGCATTTCCCGCATTTATGTGATGGATGCCGATGGCTCGGCGCCTCACGCGCTTTTGAAAATTAAGGGAAATAGCGCGACTCCCTCTTGGTCGCGCTAATCAGTTCGAAAGAAGATCGGCGTTGAGTACTTCCGCTTTGCATCCCCTAGACAATCGGTAGCTTTTGTTTCTCCAGTGAATGTTTCTGCGGAATCCAGACAGCCAAATTCCCGTCGCGATAAAATCAAAAAGGGGAATTCCAAGATAAGAGTAAAAGGGCATGGCTGCGCGCGCGATTCTTAAGTCTTGAATGACTCCCACCAGAATGCGGGAGAGAATAGTCGCGGTAAAAAGAATTAAAGCGGCAAGGACATGCCAGTGGGACGCCCAGGCGATGATCAAAAATAAAAGGGAGGCGTGGGTGGGGGAGAAAAGAGGGGCAATCCAATAAAGATTGGGTAGGCAAGAATGAATGATAGAGGCCCACTTTGACAAATGCTGAAAAGTATCTTTGACGCTTGTGGTGGTTTCTCGAAAGAAAACGGGGCGGCTAAGAAATGCGTGTTTGCCGCCGGCTTTAACGACCGCCATTCCCAGAGCGTAATCGTCGGCGATGCGTTTTTCAAAAGACTCAAGCCCCCCGATTTTTTCGATGATATTTTTTGAAAATCCCATCCAGGCGCCGGCGCAGAACGGAAAATTAAACAGATAATAACTGAGCGCGGCGGGGGTTGAAAATCCGTGGTTTAACGCCACGGCGAAACTCATTTCCGCGGCGTTTCTAGGATCGGCAAAATAAGGCAAGGCAAACACCGCGTCATAGCCGGAGCCGAAGGCGCGAGAGGTTTCCCGAATCAAGGCCGGGTTGGCCCAAGCGTCGGCGTCCGAGAAAACGATAAAAGGGTTTTTAGCTTTAGGAAAAGCCTCAATCATGTTGTGTATTTTGCCCATGCGGTCCTTGCTGGGCCCTGTTAAAACAATGGAGACGTTCCTATCCGCTTTATATTGGGAAAACCCCACCGCGATGGGATAAGCTGGATCATCGGAAGATTCCATCGCGATTAATATCTCAAATCGGCGTTGAATGTCTGATTCCGCTATGGATTCCAAGGCTTCTCTAATCCCGTCGTTGAGGCCGCGGATAGGGCGGATCAGGGTCATTTTTTCGGCGAAGCTTGATTGATTTGAGGAGGCGTTTCGCCCGAAGTGGCGGAAAGTCGCAAGCGCGCAAGCCCACAAACCTGCGAGCAAAACCGCAGCCCAGGCCGCAGAGAGATAATGGAGACAACTAAGCATATGGCCCATCAGTCTTTAGATTATACATTTGATAAGATATTTTTGAACTGCCAATTTAAAATAAGGGGAATGAAGATATGAAAATTTGCGTAGTGGGCTGCGGCTATGTGGGCTTGGTGACTGGGTCGTGTTTGGCGGAGATTGGCCATCAGGTCGTCTGCGTTGATTCCGACAAGAAAAAAATCGCCGCTCTCAAAGCGGGAAAAGTTCCCATTCATGAGCCTGGGCTTGAGGCTATTTTCAAGAAGAATGCTCGCCACAAACGGCTTTCTTTCGCTTCCTCTGTTAAAGAAGGAATGCGCATTAAAAATTCTCCCGTCGAGGTCGTGTTCATTGCGGTGGGCACTCCTCCGCGGGAAGACGGTTCGGCGGATTTGTCGGCGGTTGAAAATGTCGCAGCCGAGGTCGCCCAGAATTTATCCGGCTATTCCGTCATCGTGGATAAATCCACGGTTCCGGTTGAAACCGGGGAATGGGTTTATAAAACGGTCGCGCGCTTGGCGAAAAAAGGAGTTGAGTTTGACGTCGTTTCCAATCCGGAATTTTTAAGCGAAGGCTCGGCGGTTAAAGATTTCATGAACCCCGATCGAATCGTTATAGGAGTGTCTTCTCCCAGAGCTGAAAAGGTCATGCGCAAGGTTTATGAGCCTATCGACTCGACGGTTCTTGTGACCGACGTCAAAAGCGCGGAACTCATCAAACATGCTTCTAATTCTTTTTTAGCGATGAAGATTTCCTATATCAACGCGGTCTCCATTTTGTGCGAGAAAGTGGGCGCCGACGTGGGTTTGGTCGCCAAGGGGATGGGGCTTGATCGCCGCATCGGGCCGATGTTTTTCAACGCGGGAATCGGTTTCGGCGGATTCTGTTTTCCGAAGGATCTCGAAGCCTTTTATTGGATCGCGAGAAAGAAAGGTTACGACTTTCAAATGCTCAAAGCGGTCAAGGAAGTCAATGAGTTTCAGAAAACCTGGATCATCCGGAAATTGGAGGAACATCTTTGGAACTTGGAAGGTAAAACGGTGGCGATGCTGGGCCTTGCGTTTAAACCCAATACCGATGACATGCGCTTTGCGCCAAGCCTAGACATTGCCCTTCACCTCAAAGACCGCGGAGTCAAGATTCGGGCGACCGATCCCGTGGCGCTTGACCGTGCGCCTTTTTGGCCGCAGATGAAAGGAGTGGTTTTATGCAAGGACGTTTATCAGTGTCTTCAAGGGGCGGACGCGGTGGCCGTGGTCACGGAGTGGCCGCAATTTAAAGACCTTGATTTTAAGCGCGTCTTTGGTCTTCTCAAAAATCCTCTCATTCTCGACGGGCGAAATCTCTATGATCCCCAAAAGATGCGCTCTTGGGGATTCACCTATTGCGGCGTGGGCCGCCCGTAAAATAAGACGTAATTTCTTAGGTGTTTTCATATATAATATTTTCATGAAAATATTAACTCGCGGTATTGTCTTGACGCTGGCGTTGTGGAGTTTGAGCGCTCTTCCGGCTTCCGCTATGTTCGCGGACGGAAATGTCAATCAAACGATGGGAAGCGGCGGCTATGTCGGAACTCAGGCCTCGGCCGATTTTGGCGGCGCCCTTCATTTTCAGCCATCCTTTGAAGAGTATCATGGAGACGGAACCAAGGGTTATACTTATCGGACCTATTCCCTGCGCGCCGCTTACGATAAAAAAAGCTGGGGCTTGGGCCTTTCGGGAGGCGCGACCCCGACTATCGACGGCTATAATAATTATTTTTTTGGAGCCGACGGGGTTTTGAGTTTAACGCCGGGCGGAGGGCCGCCCTTGCGCGCCGCGGCTCAAGCCTCTAATCCTTATTATTGGGGCCCGGAAAGCGCGGGACTGGGCGGCGTAGACTTAAGGGCCGGCGTCAACGAAATCCACAACGGCGAGGGTTCTGTTTTTCTAGGCCATGCCGGGAGCGCTAATTTTGGACAAACCAATTTGCACGGTTCTGTTGATGCGGCGTTAATGGATAATCTAATGACGGTCAACGTGACTAAGTCTCTCTATGACCGCAACCTGGGAGGCTTAGGAGTTCAAAACGCCGAGGTGACCAACTTAGACGGGGTGACCAACGTGGTTTTGGGCTTTCCGGATATGTCGGTTAACGCTAAAATCCAAATGGAGATGATTCCGTTTTTAACACCGTATCTCTCCTACACCCATACGACTTTTCAGCTGGGCGCGCAGGCCTCCGACGCTTACGCTTTTGGGGTTGCCGCTAATATGATGATGCTGGCTTTTAACGCTTCCTACGAACACTATGTTCAGCCGGGAACGACAGCCGAAAATTTTATCAATGTCGGCGTCAGTTTAAAGCTTTAATCCGGAAATAAAAAAAGCCCCTCGGAAAGAT
>JAKAQV010000003.1 GCA_021819565.1 bacterium
GATCTGCCGGGTTTTCAGCGAGAAAGTCCACCGTCGCTTCGGGGAAATTTTTTTTGAGTTCCTTGACCGCGGGAGTTGTCAGAAGAGCGTCTCCAATGCGGTAGAGCTGTATGACCAAAATTTTCAAAGTCGGGCTCTTCCGCGCGTGAGATTGAGATGGAAATCGAGCATGAAATCGTCTCCGCGAATAAAAAGCCGCCGAATCGGAGAAGCTGCCTGTTTCCACGGAAAGGGACTTAAGCCTTGCTTGACGCTGAAATCGTAGAGGTATCCCGCATCCAGAGCGGCTTGGCGAACCTTGGGGTTAAAGGCTCCCGAGCCGTAGGGATAGGCAAAGGCCTCGACGGTCCTTCCCAAAAGCTCTTCAAGGCGTTTTTTGCTTTCGGTGAGTTCCCAGACAACATCCGGCATGGGCGCGTTATCGAGATTGCGATGGCGCATGGTGTGAGAGCCAAACTCAACGAGTCCCGACTCCTGCATTTGCAGAATCTCTTCTTTTTTCAGCATCGGAATGCGGATTTCAGTTTCCGGCTCATGCCAGACATTGTCTTTTCCGATGGTCTCAAAGACAAGAAAAATATTTCCCTTCATTCCGAAATTCTTGAGAATGGGAAACGCTTCTTTATAGTTATTGGCGTAGCCGTCATCAAAAGTGATTAAAACCGGTTTTTGGGGAAACCCTTTTTCCTGCGCTTCAAATTTCTGGATTTCAGAAAATAGAATAGGCGTATATTGATGGGCCCTTAAATAGGCCAACTGTTGGCGGAACTGCGCGGGGCTGACCCAAAGTTTTTTGAGTTTGGATCCCTGTGGCGGGATTCCTATTTTGTGATACATCAAGACCGGAACTCCTTTGGCCCGAGGCCGCCACCAATTCCAGCGCGCGCTGATTCCAGTCGCCGCTCCCATTCCGATTCCGATAAGCCCCGCGATCATCGTTGATTCTCCTTGATTTCTAATTCTTTTAGTTTGACATATTTAAGCCAATGGTGAAATGCCGACAACGCCGCCCAGATAATTCCCGGATTTCCGTCTAAAATTCCGAATTTAAGAAACAGGCGCGAGAATATTTCCCAGGGCAATATCAGGTGATGCCAAAAATAAAAACGCTTTCCCTGCGCGCGCCCTTTGCGAGTTGAGAAATCCAGATAAGACGTCATCTTGTTTAAATATTCCCCGAGGTCTTTATAGGGCTTGTGAGAGACAAAGCCGGAAAAAAGAAGCGCTTTGCGGCCGGAGATCTCAAGTCCCTCGTGAATGAGGCCTCCCGCGAAGCGGCCCTTTAAACGCTTAAATAATCTCAGATGCTTTTCGTGTCCAACTCCGCCAAATCTTAAAGCGCGTCCCATGAATTCGATTTGAAAGCGCAAGATGATTCCGTCAATTTCGCCGGGGCCAGAGATAAAGCGGAGAATCTCTTCTTTTAAAAGCGGGCTAATGCGTTCATCGGCATCGATGGATAAAATCCAATCCGCGGTCGCCAGTTCCAAAGCCGCCTGCTTTTGTTCGGCATATGAAGTGAAAACTCTCTTGAGAATCTTGCAGCCATGTTCGCGGGCGATGTCTTCGGTTTTGTCGGAGCTTTCGGCGTCTATGACGACGACGATTTCTTCCGCCAAGCCTTTGAGGCTCAATAAGCACCCCGGTAAATCCTCTTCTTCGTTTTTGGCGATGATAATCGCGCCGAGAGAACGCGGGCTCAAGAATTTTCTCCCAGTATTTTTTTAAACACCTGTTCGGATTTCTCCCCGAATTTTTCGAGGCTCAATAAAGTCTCAAAACGCTTTTTGGATTCTTGCCCCATTCTTTGGGCTTCCTGAGGAAAGTCAATCAGTTTTTTGACGCCGGATGCCAATTCATCGGCATTTCCAGGCGCGAATAAGAGCCCATTTTCTCCCTCGCGAATTAAATCCGGAAGACCGCCGACGCGGCTTGAAATGACCGGGCGCCCGGCCGACATCCATTCTAGAGTCGCGCGCGAGACTGCTTCAGAACCCAAGGATGAGACGATCCCAATCCGGCAGCTGGAAATAAATTCCCAAATGTCCTCAACTCGCCCCAAAAATTCGACGGAACTTCCCAATTCCAGCTGGCGAACTTTATTTTGGAGAACCCCCAGCCTCTCGGGGCTGGATTCTCCGGCGATTAAAAATTTTATGTTGGATAAGCGGGTTTTCAGAATCGAGGCCGCCTCAATAAAGGTTTCATGCCCCTTGATTTTATCTAAGCGGCCCAGGATTCCTATCGCGCCTTCAGGCTCCCAGGGAATTTCCCGCGGCGGGCCTTCTGTTCCCTGAAAGACCAGATCAATGGAGGCGGAGGGAGAAGCGGCCTTAAGGCTTTCTCGGATCGCCGTATTGGCGGCGATAAAATGAGAAATCGTTTTAAGACCGAGTCTTGACAGGAAATTTCTTCCCGGCAGCCGCGCGTCGGCAAAGGTGCGAATGAGAACGGCTTTTCCGCGAACAGCCAGCCCGAGGCTTTGGGCGGAACCGGTCAAAGCGTCGATAATCGAAATTTGGTCTTCTGCTATTTTCCGCCTTAATTGAGGCAGGGAAAGCCAAGGCCTTTTAAGCGGCAAATAATCCATGGATAACCGCTTACATTCTTTTTCGGCAAAAGACCTTTCCCTGCACCAAAATTGTACCGCGTGTCCGCGCCGTTTCATCTCGGAAGCGAGCGTCAGGCCGTAAGAGAGAATGCCGGAGTCCCAAGGTTCATCGTGCAGGAAGAGGATATTCATCGCGACTCATTTCCGAGCATGGCTTGGGCGGTTTTCTCCACTTCCTGAACGCTGGTCAGTTCCATACAGAGAAAATGTCCGCGCGGGCATTTCTTTTTTCCATGGAGCCCGCAAGGCCGACAAGGCAATTCTTTTTCGATGACCTTGTGCCTTGGGCCATATGGGAAAAAACCCAATTCCTTGGTCGTGGCCCCAAAGAGAGCCAAGGTGGGAATTCCAAGGCCGGTGGCGATATGCATGGGGCCGGAATCGTTCGTGATAAACAGAGAAAGAAGGCTGATTAAAGCTTTTAATTCTCCGAGATCGGTTTTCCCCGCCCAGTTAAGAGTATCGCTTCCCTTTGAGATTTCTTCGCACAGCTCTTGGTCTTGGGGACCGCCGACCAAGATTGGCTTGTATCCTGATTGGCTCAGCCCAAGACACAAGGCCTTGAATTTTCTCGCGGGCCAGCGCTTGGTCGGCCAAACCGATCCCGGGTGAACGCCGATGAGTTCAAGAGGTTTTCCCTGGGTTTCTTGCCTCAGGCGTTTGAGAACTTTTTCGACGGCCTGGGGATCGGCGTAGAGATAAGCCGCTTGCGGGTTTAACGCCGCATTCGGCGCGAACGCCGAAAGAAGCGAGAGATTTCTTTCCAGATCATGGGTCTTCCAATCAAAAGGGAGGGCGTGGGTCAAAAATATTTTTCCGGCGCTTTTTTGAAACCCAATTCTCCGGGGAATTTGAGCCCAAAACCCTAAAAGCGCGCTTCTCAGAGAGCGGTGGGGGATAAAGGCGCAATCGTAATTTTTTTCCTTAAGCGCCCGCGATGTTTTAAAAAGTCCCCAGGTTTTATTGAGAAAACCCTTTTTTTCTTCCACCCAAACCCGATCCACCCAGCCGGAATCTTGAAACAGGGAAGCGGAGTTTTTGAGAGTGACGACGTCAAGCGTCGCGTTGGGCCAGCGCGATTTGATTTCGCGGGCCAAGGGAATCGTCAGAACCGAATCCCCCAGAAAAGAGCTTTGCAAAATGACGGCTCTTCGGGGTTCGGGAAGCCCGGTCCAAGGATAAAGCGCTTCGAGATATTTTTCCGAGACATGTTTTCTTAGTCCGGAAGAATTTTTTCTAAAAAAGACGAAGAGGCGACGAGCCCAGGCGTCCTTGCGGTAGACGGAAGTTTTGGGAACTCCGCTTAAACGGCGCAAAAACAAGGAGCGAAGGTTATTGTGAAGATCGAGGAGATAAGTAAATTTCTTTGAGCGAATCAACCGCAGAGTCTTCCAAAGCCCGCCAAAAGAAATCACCTGTGTTATATGGGGGTTTCCCGCGAGGGCCTCTAGATAGGCGGGCTTGACGAGAACCCAAATCTCCGCTTCCGGCCAGGTCTGTTTGATTCTTTCATAAACGGGGGCCGTTAAAACGATGTCTCCCAACGAGGAGAGGCGAATGACCAATATTCTAGGAGCGGGCATGGATGGGACACATTATTATACCATCTGAGAAACGGCGAAAATGCAAAGAAAAGAATTTGTGGCGCGCATCTGGTCTAAATTGGCCTTGGCCCAGAAAAAAGAAGGGCTGGTGGAAAAGGGAAAAGGAATTTTGGCGGCGGTCTCGGGCGGTCCCGATTCCACCTGCCTGGCCCATTATTTAGTTTCGCTGAGGCGGCGGCTTTCTTTTCCATTGGAGTTGGCATATATCGATCATGGCCTGAGAAAAGAGGCTTTAAAAGAGGCCGCCTTTGTGCGTTCGCTGGGCAGAAAATGGAGCGTTCCGGTTTCGGTTTTAAAGGTTGACGCCCGCGCCGCGCGAAAAGCCCGGGGCTTGGGATTAGAAGAGGCGTGCCGAAAATTGCGCTATGAGGCCTTGGCGGCGCGGGCAAAACGCCTTCAGTTTTCCGCGGTGGCGGTGGGACATCAAATGGATGATCAGGCGGAAACCGTGCTTTTAAATCTATTGCGCGGCCTCAGCCTCAAGGCCTTGGGGGCGATGCCGCCGCGGCGTTTTTTATCTTCCGGAGTGGAGCTGATTCGTCCGCTTTTGTGTCTTAAGCACTCGGAGATTTTAGATTATCTCAAGATTCACCAGCTCGATTATAAAATTGATGAGACAAATTATAATTTGGAATTGAGGAGAAACTGGATCCGCCACGAGGTCTTGCCGATCCTTGAGGCAAAAAATCCCAGAATTCGCGAACATCTGGCGGGAATTTCGGAACAAGTTCGAGTCCTTGGACTATGAGAATCGCCCATTTAGACACCGAAATTTCCTGGAGGGGCGGGGAACAGCAGATTCTTTATCTGGCCGAGGTTCTCAGAGAAGCCGGGGATGAAAATTTGATTATCGCGCGTTCGGGCTCCGCGCTTGAACATCGGATGAAAGAGGGTGGTTTTAAGTGTTTCTCCGTTTCTCCCTGGATGGAGTGGGATTTTCTTTGCGCTCTTTCAATCAAGCGCTGCCTGCTTGAAGAACGCGTTGACCTCTTGCACGCCCATACCGCCCATGCCGCGGCCTTGGGAGCTTTGGCGACTTTGCGCGCGAATATTCCGCTCATTGTCTCCCGCCGGGTCGATTTCCATTTGTCGAAAAATTTTTTTTCGCGCTGGAAATACTCTCGCGCGGACAAGATTCTTGCGGTCTCATCCGCGATTAAGGAAATTCTGATTGAAGACGGCATTTCTCCCGAAAAAATCGAGGTGGTCTATAGCGGGGTTAATTTAAAACGCTTTGAGGGAGAGAAAAAAAGCCGCCAGGACTTGGGACTTCCTGATTCAAAAATTCTCATCGGCCAGATCGCGGCTTTATCGGATCAGAAAGATCCGCTGAGCTTTGTTCGGGCGATGGCGCTCTTAGCCCAAAAGGGCGTTGATTTTCGCGCGCTGATGGTGGGAGAGGGGCCTTTAAAAACAAAGGTTGAGTCGGAGATTGCTCGTTTAAATCTCAAAGAGCGGATTTTTCTTTTGGGTTTTCGCGAAGATGCGTTTCAAATTCTCCGGCATTTGGACGTTTTCGTTCTCTCTTCGCGCTTAGAGGGCCTGGGAACTTCGATTTTAGACGCCTTTGCCGCCGGCGTTCCCGTAGTCGCCAGCCGCACGGGGGGAATTCCGGAGATGATTGAAGAAGGGATTTCAGGACTGTTGGTTCCCGTAGGCGATCCCGCTTCCTTGTCTCGCGCTATTGAGCGGATTTTATTGGATTTAGCGCTGCGCCAAAAGTTGATCGAGGGCGGGCGGAAAAAAGTTCAATTTTTTTCCGCTCAAAAAATGGCGGAGTCAACCCGAGATGTTTACCAGAAAATTTTATCCCAAGCCTAGAGAGTTTTTAGGCTTTTAAGCCAAAGGGAAAAAAGAAGAACCCTAAAATAGACATCGACATCAGCGGAGCCTTCTCTGACGAGATGAGCCCCGGACTTAAGAGACTCTTTTTTAAATAACCCGGTTTCAAGAAGAAGAGGGTTTTGGAGAGCTTCTTCAAGAAACGGATTTTGCGGCGCGCGCATCCAATTTTGAGTGCGTAAAATAAACCCGTGCTTTTTTCGGACGACGATTTCGCGCGGGAGCATTCGGGCCGCGACTTTTCTCAAAAGGTATTTCCCGCGAAAAAATTTGATTTTAAGCGGCGTGGGAAGGCGAAAAGCGTAATTGACAAGCCGAAGATCCAAAAGCGGCACGCGCGCCTCTAAAGACGCTTTCATCGTGGTCTTGTCGACTTTCATGAGGAGCTGATCGCGCATCGAGGTTTCAAGATCAAAGCGCAGAAGCCCGTTAAGGCCTTTTAAGTCTTTAAAGGGAGTGAGCCAGGGCCAATCCGTGGAAATAGGCGGTAAATCGAGCAAGTCCAAAGCGGCTTGAATGCGGCTTCCCGCCTCGGCTTGGGCCCAGCTTCTGGGACCGTCGAGAGGAATGGCTCGGAAATAGGCGCCAGAGCCGGTTTTTCGCGCGATCAAAACCGCCATCGGGCGCATCCAAGACGGAATTTTTTCCAGCGCTTCGCTAACATATGCCGCCTTGTGCCTTCCGTAGCCGGCAAAGACCTCGTCTCCGCCTTCGCCGGTTAAGACCACCTTGACTTCCCTTCGGGCTTCGGTCGAAAGATGCCAAGTCGGGAGAATGGCGGCGTCGGCGATGGGCTCGTCTAAACATTCAACCATCTTCGGAATTTGATTGAGAAGAGTGGATGGAAGGCGAATGGTTTGATGCTTGGTTTTTAGAAATTTCGCGACGGTTTCGGCGTATTGGCTTTCATCTACGCTGTCTCCGTCAAAGCCGATGGAATAGCTGCAAACGGGCTTGGAAGAAGTCCGGGCCATTAAGGCGGTGACTACGCTTGAATCAATGCCGCCGGATAGAAAGACCCCCAAGGGAACATCGCTTTGCATCTGATCTGAAACGGCTTTTGTGAGCAGCGCTTCCAACTCTTTTTCCGCCTGAAGGGGATCGATTTTTGAAAAACTCTCTTTTGGAAGGCTCCAAAAAGAGCGCGGCTTTGAGATTTGAAAATTTTTGATTTCAATCCAATGGCCGGCGGGAAATTTCTTGATGCCATTGATGATGGTGTCAGGGGCGTGAACGTATCCGTAAGCGAGATAGTCGAGTAGAGCGCCGGAATGAATAGAGGCGGGTACGCCGGCTTTCAGGAGAGCTTTAAGCTCAGATGAAAAATAAAAAAATTCTTCGTTCTGATAAAAATAAAGCGGCTTGATTCCCAAAGGGTCGCGGGCGAGGGTGAGGGTTTTTTCTTTCCGGTCCCAAACGGCGCAGGCGAACATCCCGTTGAGGCGGGAGAAAAAATCGCTTCCATGCCGGATAAAACCCTGGAGAATCGTTTCCGTGTCGGAATGGGTGTTAAATTTTATTTCCGGCCCCAGCTCCTTTCTGAGTTCGAGATGATTGTAGATTTCTCCGTTGAAAACAAGGGTCCAGCGGCCATCGGGGGAACTCATGGGCTGATGCCCGCGTTCAAGGTCTAAAATCGAAAGCCTTCTGAACGCGAGACCCACGGGGCCGTCGACAAATGTTCCAGAATCGTCGGGCCCGCGATGAGTGAGAGCTTCTTCTAAGGCCGTTAAACCCTTGGTAGGACAGGGATTATTTTTGAGGCTTAAAATTCCGGCGATGCCGCACATGAAAATAGTTGGGAGGCGGCCGATACCCCGGATTCTGTTTCCGGCCCTTGCGAACCGGAGGGAATCATTTTTCTCAAGCGGCTACCGGGCGACTTTCGCTTTCGCGAAAATGCGCAAGCGGCGCGTGTCGCCGTTTATTGCCTTGCTCCCGGCGGGGTTTGCCTAGCCTTGTCTCTCGCGAGACAAGCGGTGGGCTCTTACCCCACCTTTTCACCCTTACCCGCGAGGCGACAGCCTCGAAGGCGGTTTGTTTCTGTGGCGCTATCCATCGGCAAAAAGTCGCCTTTTCGCCGTCTTGCCTTTCGGCAAGCGCCGCGCTTTGTGGAGTCCGGAAGTTCCTCTCCCGGAAATTAAATCCCGGAAGCGATTCCCGGCCGCCCCCTCAAATTATTTTAGCAAATAGTAGAATATTGCGATGCCCTTAAAACTATTCAATACCCTGGGACGCTTGAAAGAAGAATTGAAGCCCCTCAAGTTTCCCGCGGTTGGAATGTACACCTGCGGCCCCACGGTTTATAATTATCAGCATATCGGAAATTACCGGACCTATATTTTCGAGGACGTTTTGAAGCGAACTCTCGGCTTTTTGGGCTTTAAACCCTTTCATATCATGAATATCACTGATGTCGGGCATCTGACCAGCCAGGGAGACGAGGGAGACGACAAGGTCGAGGTGATGGCCCAGCGGGAAGGAAAAAGCGCCTGGGATTTGGCGAAATTTTATACCGAGGCGTTTTTACAAGATTGCTCGTCTTTGAATATCTTGCCGCCGGATGTCTTGTGCCGGGCCACCGATCATATTCAAGAGCAGATCGATTTAACTCGCCGCCTTGAAAAAAAGGGCTTTCTGTATTTGACTTCGGACGGAGTTTATTTTGAGACCGCAAAATTTCCCGATTACGACAAGCTCATGGGAAAATCCCATCTTTCCGGCATTCAATTTGGAGCCAGAGTATCGGCTAGTCCGGAAAAAAAATCTCCTTCCGATTTCGCGGTCTGGAAGTTTTCTCCGAAAAATCAAAAGCGGCAGATGGAGTGGGATTCTCCCTGGGGGAAAGGCTTTCCCGGCTGGCATATCGAGTGTTCCGCGATGGCGATGAAATATTTAGGCGAGACTTTCGACATCCATTGCGGCGGCGTCGATCATATTCCGATTCATCATTCCAATGAAATCGCCCAATCGGAAGGCGCGACGGGAAAACCCTTCGCCCGCTATTGGCTCCATGGCGAATTTTTGCTGGTCAATAGCTCTAAAATGGCCAAATCGGACGGCACTTTTATTACGCTGGAAGATTTGAGAAAAAAAGGTTTTGATTCGCTGGATTATCGCTATCACTGTTTGACCGCGCACTACCGAAAACAATTAGATTTTACTTGGGAGGCTTTGGAATCTTCCAAAACCGCGCGGCGAAAACTCAAGGATTTAATCGGACAAATTGGCCAAGCTTCGAAAAAACCCGCCTGCGCGGATTCCTTGAACGCCTTTAAAGCGGCTTTGTCCGATGACCTCAACATGCCGGAGGCGCTTTCAATTTTGTGGAGCGATTTAAAAAACGGCGCTTTGCCGGAAGGCGCGCGCCTTCATTTCGCCGAAACCGCTGAGGAGGTTTTAGGTTTGGGCTTATTGGACGAGAAAACCGAAGAGGCCTTAAGCCCTGAAATTCTTGAGCTGATCGACGCCAGAGTGCTTGCGCGAAAAAACCGCGATTTTGCCCGCTCCGATGAAATTCGGCAAAAGCTTTTGTCTTTGGGAATTCTAGTCGAGGACACTCCCTCCGGGCAAAAGTGGAGGCGCAGATGAGGCCTCAAAATCCGCGCCGGGTTTCGCCCGCGGTTTGGATTACCGGTTTTCACTCGGTCAAGGAAACCTTGGGCTCCCGAGCGGAGGATGTGCTAGAGTTGTGGGTGGCGGCGGTCAAGAACCAAGATCTGGAAACTCAGGAAATCATCCGGCAGGCCCGAAGGCGCGGGATTCCGGTTCATTTTCGCGATCGAGACGAGATTGCGCGCGTGACGAAAACCGATCGCCATCAGGGCTTGGCCGCCCGGGCGAAAGAGAAAAGCGTTCTTTCTTTTTCCGATTTTTTAAGCCGCTGGGAGGAAAATGAGGATTTTAAAAGAGACCATTTTTTCTTGGTCGCCTTGGATCAAATCCAGGATCCCCATAATTTGGGGGCCATTGCGCGCTCCGCTTCCGTTTTTGGCGCTCACGGGTTGATTATCTGCGACCGAAGATCCGCTTCCGCCTCGTTGGGGGCCTTGCGCTCTTCCGCCGGGGCTCTTGAAAAAATCGCCCTCTATGAGGCCGGAAATTTAGGGCAAGCCCTGGCGAGCGCCAAGAAAGCCGGGTTTTGGATTTATGGGGCCGCCGCGGGAGGCAGACCTGCGTGGCAGTCGGCGCTCAATAGTCCGATGATATTGGTCATCGGATCCGAAGGCGAGGGTCTGAGGAAATCGACAGAAGAGTTCTGCGATGAGTTGGTCGGAATTCCAATTTCGGAATCCGGGGTTCCCAGCTTAAACGCCTCGGTCGCGGCGGGGATTTTACTCTATGAAGTTTACCGGAGAGACAAAAGGGACAGTCCCTAATTATCGCTATGCAATGTGAACGGGTGTTTGTTCAAGATCATCGGGCGGTCAAGCCCGCCGCCTGGGCTTTTGGCATTGCGTTTCCTTTTTTTCTCATCGAACTCTCGGGTGGAATTTATGTCGGCAGCTTGGCCTTGATCGCCGACGCGATGCATCTGCTGATGGATTTAATCGCCCTGGGAATGACCTTGTTTGTCGCTTTCGCTTCTCAAAGACCGCCGGATGAAAAACGCACCTTTGGATATGAGCGCCTCGAAGTATTAGCGGCCTTGGCCAACGGAATTTTGCTGTGGGTCGCGGTGGGAATTATTTTAAGGGAGGCTTATCAAAGATTTTCATTTCCCAAGCAGGTGTCCGGCGGTCCCATGGCCGCGATCGCGTTTTTAGGACTTTTATGCAACCTTTCTTCCGGCTGGATTCTTTATTCTTCCAGCCGAAAAAATATCAATCTCCGGGGAGCTTTTTTCCATGTGATGACCGACGCCTTCGGTTCGGCCTTGGTGATCATCGCGGGAATTGTCATCCTCAAAACCGGTTGGTATCAGGCGGACGCGGTCGCCAGCGTTTTGGTTTGTTTTGGCATCATTTTAAGCTCGGTGTGGCTGCTCAGGGATTCCATCCATATCTTGCTGGAGGGCGTTCCGGCCCATATCCATGTCGATGAAGTCCAAAAGGCTTTGTCGGAAATCCCCGGCGTTAAAGACGTCCATGACATCCATCTGTGGTCGTTGACCCAAGGTTCCGAATCGATGAGCGGGCATATCATCGTCAATTCCGGATTTGATTCTGACCAAGCTCTTAAGGCCGCGACGACGGTTTTAAAAGAGCGCTTTGGTCTCTCGCATGTGACGCTTCAAATAGAAAAATGAACGGTTCTGCGTCTCTTTTTCCGCGGCCTTGTCTCATTTTTCTCAATGGCGAGATTGAGGACCCAAAACGAGTTCTTGAAGCGGCACAATTTTGCCGCTGCCAACACGGGGCCGTTCTTTGCGCCGATGGAGGACTTAAGCAGGCGTTGAAATTAAAAATCATTCCCGACATCGTCATCGGGGATATGGATTCTCTCCCAAAGCCCTTGCCGGCTCTCGGTTTTAAAAAACCGGTGTTTGTCTGTGACTTTGACGAGGACTCTTCCGATTTTGAAAAAACCCTTCTTTGGGCGCTTGAGCGCGGGTTTAAGACCGCCTTTGTCTGCGGGCTTCTCGGCGGAGGACTGGACCATGCCCTGGTCAATATTGCTATGATGGAGCGCTTCGGCCTTAAGATGC
Source organism: bacterium (assembly GCA_021819565.1). Taxonomy (GTDB): domain Bacteria; phylum Elusimicrobiota; class Elusimicrobia; order UBA1565; family UBA9628; genus JAKAQV01. Next base: position 11,705 of record JAKAQV010000003.1, read on the forward strand.
GGGTTGTGGCCTTGGGCCGAGGCCAGGGAATTTTTTTGTCGAAAGGGCTTTATCAATTCGCGCTTAATAAAGGAGAGCGCTTTAGCCTTTTGGCTTTGAGAGAATCGGAAATCAGTCTTTTGGGCGCGCGTTACGAGTTGAAAGAAGAGACCTTGTCTTCTTCCAGTCGGGGCTTGGGAAACACGGCCGAAGGCCCGATTTCCGTTGAGTTGCATCGGGGAAATGCCTGGTTTTTGTTAGGACGCGGTCTGGGCCTAAAATAGGTCTTGACAGGAGATAAATGTCTGTTATACTAACTCTTGTAGTGCGGTCAGTGAGACCGAAAAGGCAAACCTTTCGAAAGAAAGGGGCGCAAAGCGCGGGGTCCCTTGTGGATTGCCCGGCTGCCGAAGGGATCTGATTGATGGATTATTTTAAATTGTCTTTGACGCGGAGGCGGATCGCGGGCGTTTTGGCGGTCGCTTCCGCTTTTTTATTTCTTTCTGCGAGAGCTTTTGCCGAAGTTCCCATCGGTCTTGGGGCGCAAGGGGTGAGCGTTAGTTACGCCGTTGCTAACGCCCTTCATCTGGACGTTCGCGACGCCTTGGGACGGCCGGTTTCTCGCTCCCTTATCCAAAAAGAGCTGAAAATTTCAGAGGCAAGAGCGCGCAGCCGGACTTCTTTTTTCTCTTCTCTTCCCAAGGCGCGGGCGATTAGTTTTTTTATTGAATGTGTTTGGAAACTCCCCATTTTCTCTTGGGGCGCCTCTCTGTTTGAGGCCAGAGCGCGCGTTTGGGCTCTTCCCGTTTCCAGAAAGAGGCCCTTGTTGGCGCGGGGGCTCTTGAGATGGATTTCGATTTTTTCAGGCGTATTTTTTGTCTCTTGTCTGATTTCCTTCCATCGGGAAGTATCCTACCTTAACTTTTCTGTTCTCCGCTGTTGATTCTTCTTTTCTCCCCCTCATAAATCAAGAAACGAACAAGCTTGTTGAGAAGTCGTTAAGTGTTTGCGCGTCGGGTCTTATAGCTTTGAGTTCTCGCGCGCGCGAAGTCAAAGGAGAAGATGAACAAGAAAGCGGCCAAATTGATGATCCTGGTTTTGGGCGCGCTTGGGTGTCTGGGTTTTTCCAGGGCCTGGGCTCAAAACACAGCCCCTCAGGGCCAAGCCGAGATTGCGCGCCCTTGGGCAGAGGGTTTTAGCGTCAGTCAATCCTCGATGTCCCGGCTTTTAGCGGTCAAATCGGTTTTTCAAGGTCCCAATAGAAGGGCGGCGAGCGCTTTAGAGGCGGCCTTTTTCCAAGAACCCCGGGCTTCTATCCGGGCCTGGATGGTGCGGGCGGAAAACCATTCCGCGCCGGGCAATATATCGTTTTTAGAAACCGCGCTTAAAGACCCCAATGTTTTTGTCCGCGAAGCCGCTATTGTCGCCTTGGGAGAGTCCAAAAAGCCTCAGGCAGTTAAGGATTTGGCTCCGCTTTTGGCCACCGAGCCCGAGCCCGGCGCGCGGATAACCATCGCTTTTTGGCTGGGTCAATTGGGGGGAAGTTCTTCGGTTGTGGCGCTTTCCCAGGCCTTGGCTCAAGATAAAGATGCCAATGTTCGCCTTCAGGCGGCGCAGTCGCTTAAGGAGATTGGGAGTAGCTCGGCTTTGAGCGCTTTAAAGCAGGCGGCCAATGACCCTAATCCCCGGGTAAGGGGGCTAGCGCAAGGAAAGTAACAGAAAGAAAATGAAAGCAACGGAAAGAAACGGAAAGTTACAGAAAGTAACGGAAGGTAACGGAAAGTTTGGATTGCTTTCCTTGGCTTTCCATTTCTTGCCGTTGCCTTCCGTTTCTGTCCGTGACTTGCCGTGTCTTTCCGCTGCTTGCCGTGTCTTTCCGTTGCCTTCCGTTACTGGCTCTACGCCGGGCTTAGCGGTAAATTTCATGAGTTCCAAGATCGTAGTAAATGACTTCGTCTTTTTGGATGAAGCGAAAAAGAATGCGCAGATGATAATTGACCGAATAAGACCAATAACCGTTCAACTCGCCTTTCAGGGGATGGGCCCTAAGGCGAGAGTCCATGGCATTAGCCCTAAACCATTGGTCCCTTTTTGCAACGAGTTTTCTCAGATTGACCGGAAGTTTGCCCAACCCTTTTTCGAAATCGGAAGTAATATGGATTTTACGGATGGGACGGAGCATCAAGCGGCGCGAAGTTCCGCAAGCGACTTGAACGTAACTTTTGTCTTTCCGTTTTTAAGTTCTTTTTCCCCATGGGCAATTTTGGCTAAGGCGTCGCGCGCTTCCTCCAGGCGTTTCTGGAGCTTTTCATATTCCTTCCGAGGAAGCACAACGAGCTCGTCTCCATGGGTCAAATTTCTAGGTATGGTTAATGTGGTGAGCATGAGCTTAGTGTAACATGAGACTCTTAAAAAGTCAAGGACGAACGGAGAGTCACGGAAAGTAACAGAAAGTAACAGAAAGAAAATGAAAGCAACGGAAAGTAACGGAAAGTTACAGAAAGTAACGGAAGGTAACGGAAAGTTTGGATTGCTTTCCTTGGCTTTCCGTTTCTTGCCGTTGTCTTCCGTTTCTGTCCGTGACTTGCCGTGTCTTTCCGCTGCTTGCCGTGTCTTTCCGTTGCCTTCCGTTACTGGCTCTACGCCGGGCTTAGCGGTAAATTTCTCTTCGGTGCCCTATGGAGAGAATGACCAGCAGTCGCTCAGAGTCATTGATCGCGTAGATGACGCGGTAATCTCCGATGCGGATCCGGTAGCGCTCGGTATGGCGAAGTTTTTGGGAGCCGTGGGGACGGGGCTCCATAGCCAAGGCCAAAAGGCGGGGTTCTATTCGGTTGCGAATGGAGAGGGGGAGACTCGCGAACTCGGACTGGGCGCTTCGGACAATCGAGACCCGATAACTCACGGGGCGCGTTTTGTTTTTAGAGAGGAAAGAAATTGTTTGAGCGGGCGCGTCGGCTCTTTTAAGCGGCTTTCCGTGATGGCCAGATCAATAAGGTCTTCGCGGAGGCTTTCATCTTGGACGATGTGGACGAAGACTTCATCTTGGACGCGCCGTGGCAATGCTCGAAAAGCCGTGAGGAACACATTGGCGGTCGCTTGTTCCGTGGTCATGAGCCTAGTGTAACATGAGACTCTTAAAAAGTCAAGGACGAACGGAGAGTCACGGAAAGCAGCAGAAAGAAGATGAAAGTAACAGAAAGTAACAGAAAGTTACGGAAAGTAACGGAAGGTAACGGAAAGTTTGGATTGCTTTCCTTGGCTTTCCGTTACTTGCCGTTGCCTTCCGTTTCTGTCCGTGACTTGCCGTGTCTTTCCGCTGCTTGCCGTGTCTTTCCGTTGCCTTCCGTTGCCTTCTGTTTCCTTCTTTTCTCCGTCCTCGCCTTTTTCCCCGGCAAAGCGGGGGCGCAGCAGTTGATTTCCAATTTCACCACGGGAGATGTTTCATGGCCGGGCAGCCGGCACGTTTTTTATGATCACGGAATCGGGCAAGTTTTTGTCTTTTATTCCCAGCCCTACGGCATCGCCTACCGCTCTTATAATTTCAGTTCCTGGTCGAATGAATCTGTTGTTATCTCAACAGGCCAAGCCCTGGCTCTTGACCCCACCACCACTGGTCCTGGCGGTAGCGCGCCCACGGACACAAACACGATGTATTCCAGCGTCTATTATGACCAAGCCTCAAGCTCGGTCTACGTTATCGCCTCGGATCCCAACGCTCTCCTTGAGAATAAATCAGGCCCAGGATGCACCAATGGATATGCGAACAGCGTCTTTCTCATTCACGGAACTATTAATTCGAACGGGTCTATTTCCTGGGGGAGCCTTGTTCAAAAAGCTCCCTCGGCTCAGGTGGCCAACTCCAATTCAGGAGGAGGTGAATGCGCCCCCGGGAGAAGCGTCGGAATTACCTACATGAAGGGCGCTCCGTCAGGCCTTATTTCCTTTGTCTGCGATGCCCAGGCGGTCAATGGCTGCGGAGCCGGAAACCCGACGTATAAAACTTCGATTATTGGCATGTATGGATTAAGCACCGCGTTTTCCGGCGGAACCGCTTGGTCTGCCGACCACAATGATGGCAATAGAGCCAGCAACACGTCTCCCGCCGAACTTAATTACGGAGAAATCGTTCCAGTCAATGACGTCTCCGGAGGCGGAAGTTATGACTTCATGGTGTCTCAGGAATTTCAATATGGATCAGCTGTTATCAACTCTTATCAATACACGGGCACTTATAACTCTAATGAGTTGACCACGGGTGGAATAGCTTCTTTTAACGCTTTAGTGACCGACTCCATGGCGCCCCAGCCGGATAATGTTTCTTCCCTGGCCGCTCTTGGCTATATAGATAGTTTGGGTGAGCTAAGCTATTACGAGCGCACGGGCTTTCAAACATGGGGGACTAAAGCCGTGATAGATGGATGCGGGGCTTCAATTACCACTCCCTGCGGAAACCCCAGCACGGTTTACGTTGTCAATTCGCCCGTGGTTGGAGGCGATGCGGCGTACACGATTTATCTTTCTAGTTTTGGCGCGGTCAATTATGCCTACGGCGCTATCGCCAACGGACCATTCACTATTTCTTCTAACTGGCAGCCGGCGGCTGCGGAAACGGTGCCTCAAGCTCCGGCATATATCGTCGCGCCAGACCCAATTCCAGTGGTCATGGACAATACCTCGGGCGGGCTTGATTTTGAGTTTATTCCCACGGATGCGCTTGGACCGCCGACGATCACTTCTATTTCTTCATCGCCGACCACCGCTCCATTTTCAACGAATGCTTACGATCTTGTCCTGACCGGAACGAATTTCATGCAGGAGAGTAGCATCCTTCAATCCCAGGTCGGGATTCTTCTTGGAGGAGGCGCTCAGGGCAATATCACGGTGACTTCCACGACCTATGTCAGTTCGACTCAAATTAGGGCCTCCATCGTTATCAACAGCAATGGCGGCAGCCCCTATGATATCCAGGTCAGCAATCCCGATGGCAGAAGCTCTATTGATTCCAAGGCTCTTTCTTTGCCTCTCCCCGTGGTCACAAGCGTGTCCGAGGATTTTGCCAATCATCATTTGAGCAGTCCAAAATATGATCTTGTCATCAGCGGCTCCGGATTTGAGGATTGGGCAAGCCCCGGTCCCGTTTCGGTGACTCTTCTTAAAGGAGGGCTCACCCAAACGGAAATCAGCGTCACTTCTACTACTTATACGAGTCAGAATCAGTTGCGCGCCTCTATCGTTTTAAACCCGCCCATTTCAGGCGGCCCTTATGACGTAAAAGTGACAAATTCTGACGGGCAAACCTATACCTTGAGCGCGGCTTATTCCATTCCCGCGCCGACATTGACGGGAATTGTGATCAATGGTGAAGCGGTTCCGTCGGGAGGAATTGAGCCCAATATTCCGGATTGCGCTGGGAATAGTTGCCCTTCGACGCCATCTGGACGGCCGACAAGACAACTAGTGGTCTCGGGAGCCAATTTTGAAGACTGGACAAGCCCGATTGCCTCGGTCACGATCTCGGGCGTTTTTGTCGATTCGGTCACTTATTCCAATTCAGGACTTTTTACCGCCAATATCAACGTGACGACAGCGGCGGCATCGGGGCTTGAGAGCGTCACGGTCATCAACGCCGACGGCCAAGCCTCAAGCACGATCGCTTCGACTTTTACCGTGACGGTTCCCACGGCGGCGGTGAGTTATCCGACCACTGTTTCCGGGACGATTTACAATCCCAACACCGCGATTTATTATTCATCGGGAGTTCCCAATATTTTGGGAACGGCGTCTTATTCTCCGGCTTCGGGGCAAACCTTCCTCTTGACGAGTCAAGCCGAAATCGAGCAATTGAGCGGAACCAACGCCGGTTATTTCTGGAACGGGGCCAATTTCCAGGCGGTTTCGGCTTTTACCGCTCCGGCTTCCGAAACGGAATGGCAGCCGGCCAGCGCGGCCACCCCGTGGAATTACAGCGGTTGGACTAACAACAACACCGATCAAGCCGATGGAACTTCTTATAACATCGCTTGGCGGGGACTGACGGCGGATGAGGGCTGGAGCTATCCCATTTCAAGCTTTACCTTGACGATCGATAAATCCCCGCCGGTGTCGAGCGTTTTGACGCCGGTCGGAGGCACTGTCGTCAATTCCCAGCCGGATATTCAAATTCAATCGGTGGACGCGGGCGTTGGCGTGTCTCAGATGTGGATCTTGGCCGAAGACACCAATTCGTTTTCCTGGACCGGGTCTTCCTGGAGCGCGATTCCCGGAGCGATGTTTATTTCGACCAACGGCGCGGGCGGAGGATCGCCGAATATGGTTTTCTCTCCTCCGGAGGAAAATCCGGGGATTTTGACCTTTAACTCGGCTACGACCATTCAAGTTCCGGCTTGGAAAAATGGAGCCGAGTACAGCATTCAGGCCGCGGGACAAGACGCCTTGGGTCATTACCAAGCCGCGTCCGCGATCAACTTTTTTTATGATGTCAATAACCCCACGGCGACGATTATCTCTCCCGTCATTAGCGCCAACTCCGCCAGTCCCACCTGGCTTAACTCTCTCACGAATATTTCAGGCTCTATTTCGGATTTAGACATCATCAGTGGAAACACGATTTTCTCGGTCAATAACACCGTCGCCATTCAGATTAAGGATTTGACGAATGGAAACTTTTTTAACGGTTCAAGCTCGTTAATTGAAGGCTCAAGCCAAACCTTCATCTCCACCTCGGCCGTTCCCTCCAACGAAAATGGCGCCGATCCCTTTATGTATTTTTATTACACGACCACCAACGGCTCTTGGGCCGACGCCATTTCCGGCATTCCCTTTCAAAACGGGCATGACTATCGCATCGCGATGTATGCCTGTAACCCCACGGAGCCGATTGGCTCGCCAGCTTCTCCGGGTTGCGACGGCGGAGACGGAACCACCGCTTCTGATTCGGATGGCAGCGCGACTTCCCAAGCCCCGGCTTTTATCGGCTATTTTAATTTCAATAATAATCCGCCGACTTCCGCGGTCACTTTTCCGACGACTTTAGCCACCCCCAACGCTTTTGGCGATGATAATTCTCAAACGGCGTCTTCTTTGTCGATGCTATGGGGAACGGCTTCGGCGGCAACGGACGTTTCCGGAATTTTCGCCGAAGAATACACGCTCCAAGACACGATTACCGGCGATTATTGGTGCAATCCCGCTTCCACCGCGCCCAATAGCTCTTGTTACGGGGCAGCCTCGGCCGGGTTTATCGCGATTGGCGTCGGCCAGACCGCGCCCTGGATTATTTCTCAAACGACGACGACCCCGTCTTGGGCAGGTTGGGAAATCAACAATATTCCGTTTCTTAACGGCCATTCTTTTCAACTGATTACCAAGGCGGTCGACACTGCGGGAAACGTTCAAGTCGTTTATTCGACGACCAATTTTATCTATGACTCTTCCGCCCCAATTACGGCCGCGAAATATCCGTTAAACAATGACGCCTATTCCGTTCAGGTCGGAACCATCTCAGGAACAGCTCTGGACCAGCCGCAACCGTTTAACTCCGGAATTTTCGCGAACTTCTTGGGAATTCAAAGGCAATCGGACGGCTCCTGGTGGACGACCGGAGGCTGGACTCAAACGCGCTCGGATATCGGGCAGCCTTCGGTCAACTTAAATACCTCGGCCAGCCCCAATACCTGGCTTTATTCTCTTCCCGCCGGTTTTTGGACCTCGATTAGTCTTGCGGATCGGTTCAAAATCTATTCCTGGAGCGAGGACGAAGTTCAAAACGAAACGCTGTCTTCGACTCCCTCGGTTGAAAATATCGAGTCCTCAACGACGCTTAAGGATATTTTTAACTATGACACCGAGGCTCCGACTTCCACCATCGTTTCGCCCAGCGATCAAATTTGGTATTCCAATGTCGCGCCGACTAATTTGCCCGATTTGACCGGAACCGCGACGGACAATCCGGCTTATCCGGGACCTCCGGCGGTCAGCTCCGCCGATGCCGCCGGAATGTCTTCCGTGAGCGTCGAGATCCGCGATGAAAACACCTGCCCGAATTGTCTTTACTGGGATGACGCGACGAAGTCTTGGGTGACAAGTTCCATTTTTAACCCGACCACGTTAACGATCAATAATCCCAATCCATCAAATTGGAGCTTTCCAACTTCTAATTTAGAGCCGAATTTAACCAGCGGGCACACCTATCGCGTTCGAACGCAAGGCATTGACGCGGCCTTGGATCAAAACGGAAATTCAGCCGGCAATACCGAAAATCCCGCTAATATCCTTCAAAGCCAACAAACTACGCCGCCCTATTCCGATACGCATTTCTTCTTCTGGGATTCGGAAGCCCCCAATTCCGTGATTACCGTTCCGAGTAATGGGCAGACCTTGAACAGTCTCACCACTATTTCAGGAACAGTTCAGGATAACCCCCAGCCGTTTAATTCGGGTCTGGGCGGAGTCTTCGTCACGATGTGCGAGGATTCCGGCTCCGGAACTTGCGCGGCCAACACTTATTATGGCGGAAACCCCCTGACCGTGGACTTGGCGGGAGAGTGGCCGCTTAACGAGGGAACCGGCTCTACCGTGAAAGATATTTCGGGCAATGGAAATAACGGGACTATTTATGGCGGATACACCTGGGTTTCGGGCGTCCCGGGGCTTGAAAGCGCGGCGGTCAACCTCAACGGAACCAGCGGCGACATCAGCACTCCCTATGTTCAAAACAGCGTGACGGCTTATTCAATCTCTTTATGGGTCAATACCACCGATAGCGCCAGCAAATTGGCCCTTGTTCAAGACCGGGGATCGGGCGCGGGGCTTAGCTTGACCTTGGGAATGGGTACCGACGGCGGCGGAAACGGCGGTCCGGGTTTGCCCTTTTTTGAGTTAGACAGCAATGGGACCGATATCGGCATTGCGGCTTCGACTAAGACAATTGACGACGGGGTTTGGCACAATGTCATCGGAGTTTGGAGCGCGCCGAGCGGAACAGGGATTGCCGCCACGCAATTTACTCTCTATGTGGACGGGACCCAGGTGACGACGACGGCTGCGTCCATTGGATCTCAAAGTTCGCCTCTGACGGGTTCCGGAGGAACTCAAATTGGTTACGATGCCGCCTGGGGCACCTATGTCGCGGGAACCTTTGATGACGTTCGCATTTATACGCAAGCCCTTTCCCAGACCGACATTACCGCCTTGGCTAATAAGCAGACTTCTCTCGGAGCTTCTTTTAGCTCGGCCAGCCCCTATTGGATACTGGCGACGACGACTTCTTATTCCAATGGAGTTTACGACTGGATATTTCCCGTCGCCCAAAATACGTTCTCAAATAACACGACCTACGACATTATCGTTCAATCATCGGACACGGTCAATAATTTAGAGACCGCGGTTTCAAATGCCGTCGCCAATTCGGATCACATTGAGTTCACTTTCGCGACTCCTCCGCCGACTTCTTCAATTGTCGTTCCGCCTTCCGGAATCCCCAATTACGCGAAAGACGGTTCCCTGGGATCGAGCCAGCTTTTAACCACTTTTTCCGGAGCGGCGGCCAACGCGACCAGCGTGCAACTTTTAGTTAACGAAATTAAAAATAATTACTATTGGACCGGATCATCATGGACGGTGAACAATCCCGGCGGTTGCGGAAATTGGGTCAATTCCAGTTCTTTGACGGGTTCGGGCGGCAGCCAAGGGTGGACTTATAATTGGCCGGCCTCAAGCGACTGGATTGGCAATTCCAGCTATACGGTAACCGTTTGCGCGATTCAAAACGCGACGCTCCAAAGCGGGACCTTAGCCTCGGCGGAATTCATCATTGAGTCCACCGCTCCGACGGTCGCGGTAGATTCCCCTCCTGGAACTTCAACCGACACCTTGACGAGCTTAAGCGGAACGGCGACCGAGGTTCCTCCCAGTTCCATCAGTCAAATCGCTTTTTCCGTGCAAAGAAATTTTGACGGGAAATACTGGGATGTCGACAAGGACACTTTTGATTTAACGAGTTATTCCACTTCGGCGGCCATTGTAGCCGTGACTTCAGACGGGCTTAATTTTTCATCCGCGACGGCTTTGGGAAATGCCATGTGGCAGGACGGATTTTCTTATACCATTCAAATGCACGGAACCGATTTGGCCGGAAACATCGCCACGGTCAACAGCCGCTCTTTCCTTTATGACGTGTCCTTGCCCACCGCCGGGGTTCAAGAGCCCATTACCGGCGTTTACGCGAATTTGCTCAACACCTTAAACGGAACCGCCGTTGACCCCAATCCCAATCCCGGAAACGTCAACTCCGCGCCTTCCGGCATCGGCTCGGTTCAGTTTTCGCTTGAGTATTTAAACAGTGGATATTGTTATAACGGCGGGTCAAATTTTAACGCGATTTGTCCCTCTTGGAACAGCGCTTCCTTCTATCAATCCTCTGTCGGGCAGGCGACCTGGAGCTTTACCTCTGCCGGGCTTAACTCCGCAGCTTTGGACGGAAATTATTTGATCTTGGTTCGGGCGCAAGACAACGCGGGAAATCTCCAAAACGGCTTCCAGGTCGGCATCTCGTCTTTGACTTTCCGCGTGGATAAAACCGCGCCCAATATCGTCATCACCCAGCCTTTTAGCTTTTACTATCAGCCCAATGGGGTCGGCATCAACACCGGAGGCGTTGGCATTCAAGGAACGGCGGTTGACCCGATTACCAATGGGGTCGCCTCCGGTCTTTTGACCTCAGGCATCGACATTCAATTGTGGTATTTACAAGCCGGAACCAGTTATTACTGGCAGGGAAGCCCGGGGCAAGGCGCGGCCGGGTGGACGCCTTCGCCGTCCACTTTCACCGCCAATGGAACTTCTTGGAATTCTCCGTCCGCGCCCGATGCCGGAGATTATTTGGCGGTTGGGCCGCAAGAATTTTTCACCTGGGCCCAGGCCCATGACGCTTCCACCTTGGCCAACGGCCAGGTTTCTCCTTCCACCGGAAATCTCAGCGCGTTTACGCCCATTGACGCCTTTATCGTCGACGGCGTTCCGCCGGTGTCCTCCATGACGGTTCCGACCAACAACACCTTCGTCAATTCCTTGACTCAGATTTCCGGAACGGCGGAGGCGCAACTGGCCGGAATTTCAAATGTTCAGGTTCGCATTACGACTAATCCCGCGACCGGGCCGGACTGGAACGGGTCGGCCTGGACTTTTACGGGGGTTCCTATTTATAATGCGGCGAGTTTCACCGCTCAAACCGGACCCACGACTTCGACACTGACCTGGACTTATTCGAGCTTGACCGGCGCATTTCAAACCGGCACGGTCTATGATATTTTCTCGCAAGCGACCGATAATGCCGGAAACGTTCAGACAACGCCGACGGAATTTGTCATCACATATGACACCGAACCGCCCAATTTGGCGGTTAGTTTCCCCGCTCAGCCGCCGGCGGTGCCGCCCTACTCCAACAATTTTGAATCAACCCGCATTTCCACCTGCGTTTATGGGACAGTGTCTTCTCCCGGGACCAATCCTCCGGGAGTTTCCCAGGTCTGGATCGCGATTTCCTCCGGCTCCAACGATAACGTTTGGTGGAATGACGCGACCCAGGCTTTTGATCTGAATAATTCCGCCATTCAATGGTCAACCCAGGTCTATCTTGGGGGAAATTCCTGGAGCTATTGCCCTGCGGGCTTTGAGCAATCCAAAAACACATTTTCAAGCGGCATTACCTATACGGTGTTTACCTACGCCAAAGACAATGCCGGAAATACCACAAACTTTGTCTCAAACCCGACTTCATCAAACGCTGGGCAAACCCAGGCTTTCCTTTATGACGCGTCTACTCCGACAGCGACGGTCAGTTTCCCAGCCAATAACACCAGCACCAATACCTGGGCCGCAATCTCGGGCAATGCGAGCGATCCCTTGCCGTCTCCTTCAGGGGTGTCTCAAGTTTGGCTGGCGGTTCAATGTCTTTCAGGTCCCGCTTGTGCGACGGGTTCTGCCTGGTGGGATTGGACGACGGGAGCCTTCAATACTTCCTTGTCTAATCCCTCGCCGACGGCTCCGCCTTTTAACGCCGCCTGGACCTTGGTCTATTCGACGACGACCCAGGATTTGGGAAGCGTGGTTTGGTCAACTCCCACGCCGGCGGGAATGGCAGTGTCGTCAAGCGTCTATCAGGCAACAGCCTTGGCTATTGACCAAGCAACCAACGTCCAGCAAAACGCCTCTGTCTTGGGCGCGGGTTCGCAATTTAGATTCGACAATCAGGCGCCTTTAATCGCCTCCACCGAACCGGTGACCGCAAGTTATCTCAATTTGGCCAATCTCGCTTTAATTGCCGGAACAGCCAATGACGCTACGACGGGAAATTCCGGGCTTCAATCGGTGCAGATTTTGCTCAAGGCGCAAAGCCTTCAGGCTTATTGGAACGGCTCTCGCACCGGAGTTTTCTCAAGCGATTGGGACACCAGCGGAACTAAATATAACGACTGGCAACCGGCGACGGGACTCCTCCAGTGGACGACGACGTATCCCCCGATGTCGGACGTAGACTCCATGCAGTTTAGTCTTTGGGTCCGGGCCAATGACAATGCTGGAAATGTCGGCACGATGCCCTCTGCTTCCGTCGGACTTCCCACGGATACCCAACTCGACAACAACCAAAATGCCGACGGTTCTCCGGTTCTCGAATTTATTTATGACAACACGCCGCCAATTTCCCGCGCGACCTATCCACCGACTTATTTTAACGCAATCCCAACGACCATTTCCGGAACTGCGACCGACCCAGGTCTCTATCAGCCCTCGGGGGTTAATGATGTCGAGATTCTCTTAGAACGTTCTGATGGGAGCTATTGGAACATGGTGTCTCAATCCTGGCAAGGAACCAGCCCCGGGTTTACCAATGTCAGCCGCGTGGGATTGACGAACTGGACGTTCTCCAATTTCTCAGGCGCTTTTGCCGATGGATACCAATACGCGGTGAACCCTCAGGCGACTGATAACGCGACTAATGTCGAAACCGCTTATTCCACTCATGATTTTATCGTGGACCTGTCGACGCCTATCTCCGCTCCCGTTTGGCCGCCCAATAACGGTTTTGCCAATAATGTCAGCTCCATTACCGGAACCGCGGATGATTTCTTCTGCGACCTTAACCCAACCCTGTGCCCTTCTTCCGGACGGGACTTTCAATCCGGAATTTCAACCATTGAGGTCGCCATTCAAGATTTAACTCAAGGAACCACTTGGTGGAACGGGACTTCTTTTGTGAGTTCGGCGGTTCCGATATGGTCAACCGCCACGTTTACCGGAGCCTCTTCCGGAACCTGGGTCTACAATTTGCCGGGCGGGGCGTTGACGAATGAACACAAATTCGCGTCCTCGGCCTACGCGATAGACAAGGCCGGAAACATCGAAGAAGTGAATTTAACGACCAACACCTTTATTTATGACACAACACCTCCGGTTTCCATCGCGACTGCCCCGGCGGGTTCCATTACATCGGTGTCCGCCATCTCCGGAACGGCATATGCGATTAGTCCCGATCAACTTCAAGTTGTCGGCGTGGCCCTTCAAGAAACCAGCGGATGCAACGGGGGCGGAACCCCGGCGCATTCTAACGAGTATTGGAACGGCTCTTCTTGGCAGACGGGGCAGGTGTATGTCGATTCCGGCGTCATCGGAGGCTTTGTCGCTTTGAGCAGCACATACGCCTGGGCGATGAACACCGCTGGAATCGCCTTTGACAATAACGCCAACTATCAGGTGACTTCCCGGGCCTTGGATAAGGCGGGCAACTTAGAGACCGCCCATATTACCTACGACACCACTTTCTGCTTGGGGGTTCCGCCTTCCAATCCCACGATCACCCAGCCGGCGGTGGGCGGACAATATCAGACGCTGGCTTCCGCTGTCAACACTTTTTCCGGAGGCGGGTCTAATCTCGATTCCTCTAATCCCAACGGAATTGAAATTCAGCTTCAACGGCTGACGAGCCCCACGAGTTACTGGTATGACCCCACCGAACTTTGGTCCAATGACTCTTCTACTTATACGCCGACCGCTCCCATTAATGCGACGACCTGGAACTATGGATTAAGCACGCCGGGCGCGCCGTATCAGATTCAAAACGCCTCTTATAGTTTGACGGTGATGGGATATAATAGCGCGGACTTGCCTGGAACTCCCGCTCAGGTGACCTTCGTCATTGATAATGTTAAACCCCAAAGCTTTATCGCGACTCCCGTTCCCAATTATTGCCCGGTCTCAGGAACCAACGCCTGCTTTAACACCATGCCCTTTATATCGGGAACATCCATTGACCCGGGAAACGTCGCCCCTCCCTCGGTGACGCAATCTTTAGTCAATGTGCGCGTTAAAAATCTCTATAACAACGACTACTGGAATTCCCAGGCCTTCGTGGGTTCCGTTCAAGAATTTAACCCCGGGGTGTTTAGCTTCTCCGGTAATCCGCCCACTTATTCCTGGAGCACTTCGACATTAGCGGGCTTGGGCCTTCAAGATGGAATCACCTACGAAATCTTGGCCCATGCGGCAGACCTGGCAGGAAACGACACCTTGACGGAATCCAATATGGCCAATTTTACTTTCCTTTATGATACAAGTCCGCCCACGGCTTATATCGCGACGCCGCAGGCGAGCCAGGTCTACCTAGGCGTGACGCCGATTACGGGGACCGCTTTTGATCCGGCCGGAGCTAACGGCAATCATTTAAAATCCGATTTGGCCAAAGTTGAAATTTCGATTAAATCCATTTCCGGAAACGCGTGTTGGTCGGATTCCAATGATCAATTTAACGTCGCTTGCCCGAGTTTTACCGTCGTCAGCGGCACCGCCTCTTGGTCTTATAATAATCCCAATTTAAACGGGGCTTTAACTAATGACGAACAGTACGCGGTCACCGCTCAAGCGACCGACAACGCGGGCAACGTTCAAAGCGTCTACACGGTTCCGCTTTCAAGCCTGACTTTCGCTTTCGACAATGTCCCACCTAATGTGGGGATTGTGTTACCTCAAAATAACGCCGCTTATTCTTGCGCGGCGGGAAGTCTCAACTGTTTGACCGGAGCTTCCGCCATCAACGGAACGGCCTCAAGCCCGGATGCCGCGCTTTATCCCGGAAATAATGCCCTTCAAGACGCCCAAGTGGTCATCTGGTTTTTGGCTGACCCGACCAACTACACTTTATCCGGCGGAACCAGCTATTACTACACCGGAGTCGTCGGCTCCAACGGAACTAAATTTTCATCGAGCACCACCGAGGGAGCTTCTTGGCAGGCGGCCAATTCAACCGCGACCTGGGATTTCTTGTTTATTGGGACAGACTGGGTTAATGAAGAGCAGTATTATGTCAAGGCTCGCGCGACTGACAACGCTTTAAACGCGGCCGGAGTCATCACCGGAAACACGACTTCCGTTTTTACCAACGGTCAAAATTTGATGAGTTTCATCATCCAAAACACTCCGCCGGTTTCTCAATTAATTACGCCGCCGCCGGGAAGCTACATTCAAGACTTTACTTCCATTTCCGGAACCGCCAATGTGGGCTTGGCCGGAGGCGATACCTATTATCTTTTCATCAGCACCCAGGACAGTTCCGGAAACGCCTATTACTGGACCGGATCGGCCTGGGGCGCCGCCAATGTCTTCTACCAACTTCCGGTTCAGGTCACGGGTTCAACCGGAACGGTCAATTGGGCTTATCCCGGCTCCCCGGCTCTTCCAGGCGAAAACACGCCGACGACCAATCAACCCAATGGCACGGTTTTCTCTATCGCTTTTCAGGCTAAAGACAACGCCGGTAATTTAGAGACGCCGACGACCTCTCAGGTCATCTTGGATAAAACCGGCCCTAATGTCGCGATCTCAACTCCGATGGCCTCCGCGCCGGACTACGGCTCGACTAGGCTTTTGAGCGTGGTCAATGGGACCGCTTTTGAGTCGGTCGCCCCTGTGACCCAGGTCTTGGTTCAACTCAACGATATTTCCGATAGCCCGTCCTTAATGTGGGACGGTTCCACCTGGGGTGTCTATTCATCGACCTATCTTGTCGTCAGTGGAACTCAGCCATGGACCTTTAATTCTCCGCCCTGGATTAATAATAAGGAATATGTGGCATCGGTCGAAGCCTATGACGCGGCGGGAAATTTATCGCCGACCGGGCAAACCAATCAGCAGGTGACATTTATTTATGATGTCAACGCCCCAACGTCTACCATTGCGGTTCCGTCTCTTCCTTTTTATCCATCAGGTCAACCTGCCATTCTAAACGGGCAGGCTTTCGACTGGGTCAGCTATCCCTCAACTCAAACCATGTCGGGGCTCAATAATGTTCAAGTTTCCATCACTCAAAATAATGTCAACGGATGTTCTTTGGAATATTGGGATGGAACGGCTTGGCAGCCGACTGGCGGGCCTTATTGGCGCGTTGTCTCGACTAATACCGCCAACCCCGCGACCTGGAATTATCCACCGTCGAATCCCTCGGGAGATACGATTCCGACTTGGGCCAATGGCTGCAATTATACCGTTCAAACCCGCGCGACGGACAATTCTCAGAATGTCGAGGCTTTGTCTCATCAGCCAGCCAAGAGCTTTACCTACGACAATCAGCCGCCGACATTCGCGATCTTAAGCCCCGCGTATTCATATGTCCAGGGCGTTTCTTCGATCAATGGGACTGCTAATGACCCCATCAGCTCGATGAATGGCGGGGAAGCGGCGGTCTATATGGCGGTTCAAAGACAAGACGGGAAATTCTGGGATGGGACAGGGTTTAATATTTCCTGCACCGGATCGGCGCTGTCTTCTTGCTCAAACGGTTCCGGCGGAACTTCGGATCCCTTTTTGAGCGCGGCTTTGACTTCCATCTTTGTTTCCTCGGCAAACTGGGCCTTAACCGGCAGCACGATGACCAACCTCAGCGCTTATTTCAACACCACGGCGACTTCCCTTCAATTCTCGCTTTACGCTTCCGTCATTGACAATGCCGGAAACATCACGCGTTCGACGACCACGGTTCCAGCTTTGGGCGCGGATTTCATCTTTACCGTTGATCACTTCCCACCAGTTTCAATTACGACATATCCCGCCGCGGCTTATTTGCAGGGAAATGTCGTTCCCGTCGCCGGAACCGCCGAGGATGATTTAAACGGAGCGGGGGTCGCTTCCGTTGGAATTGAAGCCCTTCAGGTCAATTCCGCCGGAACTACTAATTACTGGAATTTCCTTGGTTCTTGGCAGACGACCGATCCGGGATATACCAGCGTTTCCTTGCTTGGAGGGGTTCCCGGCGGGACCCTGGCTTCCTGGAGCGCCTCAACCAATTCTCTTCCAAGTTCGGCCTTTGCGGATGGATATCTCTATCACATCGTTTCCCAGGCCGAAGATTTGTCCAATCCGCCCAATATCCAGGTCAATTTAACGACTATCTCATTCATCGTGGACGATGACACGCCAACGGTTTCGATGGTGACGCCGACTCCTCCGCAAATTTATATCAGCACTTCTAATTTCGCGTTTTCCTCCGGCACCGTGGTTGATCCCTTAGTCGGCGGCGATATCCCTTCGGGCGTGGCTAATGTCTTCTTGACGGTTTATGATATTAGTTCCAATACCTGGTGGAACGGAAGCGGTTGGCAAACGGCTTCAAGCACGCAAACGGCTAATCTCTATCAAAGCTCATGGACATATACCCATTTCCCGACGGATTGGACTCAAGGGTACTCTCCCTCGGACGGCGACCGCTATCGGGTGAACGTTTGGGCGGTGGACCGCGCGGGAAATAATGGTTCTCTCGCGTTTTCAACATCCGTTGTCTTGACGATGGACGTGACGCCGCCCTTGGCGCAAGTGACTTCTCCCGCGGGAGGCTCGATTGCCTCAAGCCTGGATACGATTTCTGGAACCGCACAAGATTTCTTGGTCAACAATTCTTCTTCCGGCGTTCAATCCGTGGCGTTGAGCATTTTCGATAAAGGCGGCGGCACGGGAGATCCTAATATCAATAAATACTGGAATCAGGCGAGCGGGGTTTGGTCTTCTAATCAGGTCTGGAACACGACCGCGTTTACGGCTCCGAATTGGGCGTTTAATTCGTCTAATCTCAATTCAACGCTGACGGTTTATTCTCAATATGTTTTGACTTCGAGCGCGACCGATATCGCCGGAAATTCCCAAGCGGTCATTTCTTCGGGAGTTGTGACCTACGAGCCGCCTCCAGCGGTTACGGCAATTACCTATCCCGTGAGCTTGAATTATTACAGTTCGCTTCTGACAATTCAGGGAACTGCCAATGCCAACACCGAGTCAAACAATATTCAAATTGAACGTCTTGACACCGCTCAATGTTGGACCGGATCGGCCTGGGGATCTTGTCCCGATGCGCGTTCCATTAGCCCCTCTTCTCCGACCTGGAGCTATCCCTCGGGGTCTGACATCATTCCGGCCTGGGTCAATAACACCAGTTACACGATTACTGAAACCGGGTTTAATACCGCCGGAATCGCCGAGAGCCCAAATCAGCAATTGGAATTTTATATCGATCAGTCTTCCCCGATTTCGCGCGTGAACTTCCCGGCGAACGCCTCTTATATCAACGCCGTTCCGACTTTGTCCGGAACCGCCCAGGACGCCATCATTAATGGCATAGACTCCGGCATCAAAAACCCCGGCGGAATCAATATCACTTTGCAGAGAACCGATAATAACGATTACTGGAATCAGGCGACCAGCACCTGGGTGGCTTCAATTACTCCTTTTACCGATACCGCGACTTATGACGCGGCATCGACCACCTGGAGTTTTGTCGCCTCTAGCCCGACACTGGCCTGGCAAGACGGCTTATCTTATAAGCTCTCGGTTAATTCCGAAGACAATGCCCAACCGACGCCCAATGTTGAGGCCATCAGCAGTCTTAATACCGTCAATTTCACATATGACACGACGCCTCCGGGAATTTTCGTTCAGTATCCAAACGCGGCGCGGGAGTCGAGTTTAGCGACTCTTTACGGAACAGCCTCGGTGCCCAGTTTTGGCGCGCTCCAAAATGTCCAGGTGGCGATTTACTCCCAGGCCAATGCCGCTTGGGCTAATCCCGGAGGCAATCTTAACTTTACCGAACCCACTGAAAATCTTGCTTTCTTTAGCGCGAACACAACCGGTGGTCCGACGAGTTTTAATTGGACGGTTTCAAGCGGCATTCCCTGGGTCGCGGGAGACACCTATACCGTGGTCGCTCGGGCCTTAGATGAGGCGGGGAATTATTCCGTTCCTTATTCCACCTCTCCTAATTTCGTCTACGACAATTTGCCTCCGATTACCGCCGTGATCTTGCCGGCCAATGGCGGCTTTATCAATTCCTTGCCGATCATC
The DNA here is from genome assembly GCA_021819565.1 of bacterium. Lineage (GTDB taxonomy): Bacteria > Elusimicrobiota > Elusimicrobia > UBA1565 > UBA9628 > JAKAQV01. The sequence continues at coordinate 31,064 of JAKAQV010000003.1, forward strand.
TCTGGAACCGCGGCCGATCAACCAAGCGTGAACCCCAGCGTTTTGAGCGAAACCGACGTTCAGATTAAGCGTTTGGATAACGGACAATACTGGAGCGGTTCGGGCTGGGTTTCGGCCGCCACTTTGCAATCAACCTTGGCTCAAATTGAAATCTGGCAGGATATTTATCCATCGACCTGGAACGTGACGCCTGCCGATATGCCAACCGTCGCCAATGGCGGCCTTGTCTCCGGAACCTCCTATTACATTACGGCGCGCTCGATAGACAGCGCAAGCCCCGCCAACACCGAGGCCTTTGGGAACGCTTTCTCTTCGACCTTTACCTTTAGCACGACGACTCCCACTTCTTTTGTCGCGATCCCCAATCAGCCTTTTTATAATAATCTGACCTTTATCTCCGGATCCGGAAGCGCCGCTTTCCAGAATGTGGCTTTATCGACGATCGCGCTTGAAATTCAGGACGTGACGGGCTCCGCTTGTTATGACAGCTCTAACAATCTCTTCGATCTAAGTTGTCCCGTTTGGTTTGGGGCCCAAGGCTCCACAAATTCTTGGACTTATACCTTGCCGTCCAATCCCTGGACCCAGGCGCATCAATACATCGTCTATTCTTCCGCGACCGATGTCGCGGGAAACGTTCAGGCTTTAATTAGCTCTTCCACCTTCGCATATGACATAGAGGCGCCGACGGCGGCGGTGATTGTCGCTCATTATATCAACGCTTCGGTGGCATCCATTGGCGGCACCGCTTTTGACAGCCCGGCCGGAGTGTCTACGCTTCAAATTGCGGTTTCATCGAATGCCGGCGCGGCGGGTTCTTGGCTGAGCGGAAAAAATGGGACTTATACCGCCAACGGTCCCGTTTATCTCGCGACTTCGACTTTTGTTTTCGGAAGTCCCGACAACTGGACCGAGGCCACCGCGAATTTAAATCTCCTGACGGGAGACACCTACTATATCCAAATCTTCGAAGAAGACAATGCCGGAAATTCAAGGACTCAGGATTTCCTCAACGCTTTTGTCTATGACACGGCGACGCCTTCTATCGCGATCACCCAGCCGGACAAACTTTACTACAACAATCCCATCTCCATTACGGGGACCTCGGGAGAAATTCCGCCGGGATATGTCACCGCGGTTCAAATCCGGATTTCAACCGCGACCCAGGATTGGACCGGGACGGCTTGGACGAATTCAACTCCTTATTGGCTGACAGTTCCGGGGAGTCTTAATTCCTGGGTTTATACTTCGACTCCGCCCTGGGTGAGCGGTCAAACCTATACCATCTATGCGCAGGCCACCGATGTCGCGGGAAACCCCTCTTCCCTTCAAACTTATTCCTTTACATATGACGTCAGCAATCCCTTGGCCTCCATGGTTTTCCCATCATCAGCCCGAACCGGAATCGCGGGAAATAATCTCTTGAGCGTCCAGCAATCGACGGGAACGGCGGTGGACCCGGCGGGCAACCCGTTGACCTTGGTCCAGGTTCGGGTCGAGCAGGTTTCCCCGACGCCGGCCGCTTTCTGGGATCCTTCCAACGGCACTTTTGACATTTTGCCGGCTAACGAAGACACGGCGTGGTTTGGAGCGGCGACTTCGGATAATTGGGCCAGTTGGTCGGTCTCAAGCGCGGCGGTTTTTGCCGCGTTAAATAGCGGAGGGCAGTATCAATTTAGTTCTCGCGCTTTTGACGCCGCCGGAAACGTCTCGACGGTTTATTCAACGATGACGACGATTTACGATATCTATCCTCCCGAGACGGGCGTGACGGATCCAGCCAACGGAATTTCGACTAATTCCTGGGTCGCGCTCGTGGGAACAGCCGTTGATTTTACCAATGTCCCCGGCCCGAATAATATTAATTTAGGAACAGTTCAGCGCGTTCAGGTTCAGATCGAGAGATTGGATACCAAGCAGTACTGGAATACCGGGTCCTGGGTTTCCGCCTATACCCTTGATTCAGCTAACGGCCAGGTCAATGTTTACCCTAGTTCTTGGACAATTTCTCCCTCCAATTTGCCCAGCGGAGCCAACCTTCCGGCGGGAACTTCCTTCTATATAACCTCCTCAGGTTTTGATAACGCCTTCCCCGCGCCGGGCAACCAGGAATCTTTTAATAGTCCACGGGGTTCGACCTTTACCTACAGCAATTCTGCCCCAACGACATCCATTTCTTCTCCCAACAAACCGTTTTACAATTCGCTCCTGACCTTGTCGGGAGCGTCTCAAGCCGTTTTCTCATATGTCCCCGTTTCCACGGTGGCCATTGAAATTGAAGATTCCGGGACTGGGCAGTATTATGATCTGGCGACCAGCACCTTTGATTTGAGCTCTCCAAATTGGTTTGCCGCCGGCGGAACGACCACGAGCTGGAATTATTCTTTCGCTTCTCAGCCTTGGGAACAGGCGCACACCTACGTCGTCTATTCATCCGCGACCGACGTCGCCGGAAATATCGAGACCGCCATTAGCTCTTATTCGTTTACCTACGCGGTCGAAGAGCCGACGATCACGATGAACTCTTCTCAATATATCAACGCGACCGTCGCCAATCTCGCTTCCGGAGTTGGAGTCGACAGCCCGGCGGGAATTTCCGGAACGAATCTCCAGATTGCGGTTTCATCCGCCGCCGGAATCGGCGGCTGGTGGAACGGGACCAGTTATACCGGAAGCGCGCCAAGCTATTATCCCGCGAGCTTCGTTCCCAATCCGGGAACTTCTATTTCTTGGAGTTTCTCAACCTCCACAATTCTCTTGGTTAATTCCCAGACCTATCTGATTCAAAGTCAGGCCACCAACCAAGCGGGAACTCTTCGAGTTCAAAATCTTGGAAACGTTACCTACGACGATCAGCCGCCGGTGGCTGGGATTACTCTTCCGGTCAATGGAGACTATTACGACAGCCTCGGCACGATTTCAGGAACGAGCGCGGATAATGTCGGAGTTTCGACGATTAGCTTGAGCATTCAAGATTTAACGGTAGGCGGCTGTTATAATCCCGCCAGCGGTTTTGGAGGAACATGCCCGGGATATTTCCCGGCTCAAGGAACTGTCGGGGCCTGGACTTATTCCGGAATTCCCTGGTCCAATGGCCACAGCTACTTAGTTGTTTCAGAAGCGACGGATTTGGCCGGAAACGTTCAAAATGTGTTTACCGTGGGAGTGAGCTCGAACTCATTTGAGTTTGACACCACGGGACCGACGACCAAGATTACCGTGCCAGGGACCTTAAACAGCGATCAAAACGCGAGTTTGACGGAAATTCAAGGCACCGCGGCGGGGGCCAACGGCGTGCCTCTTCAAACCGTCTGGGTTAGATTCTTCAATAACGGGTTGGGAGATTATTGGGACAATGCGACGCAGGGCTGGGTCAGCCAAACGACTCTTCCGCCGGATCAGGCGTGGTTTCCTTCCAGCGCCACGGTTTCCAATTGGACGCAGTGGCATGCGACATTTACTTTCGCTACCGGAACTCAATATTCAGTCGAGGCGATGGCCCAAGATCAGGCGGGAAATTACTCTCTCGCAATCTCAACCGTTAATTTCCTTTATGATGCCGTTCCGCCGGAGAGTTTTGTCGTGGCTCCGCCGGGAGGGTTCGTGAATTCTCTTTCTCAAATCAATGGAACCGCGACCGACTCTCAAGCCCTGGGGCTGGGAGGTTCGGGAGTGGCTTCCGTGTCCTTGGCGGTTGAAGACCTCAAAAACGGAAAGTGGTGGGATGGAGGCTCGGGAGCTTTTGACGGGGGTAGCCCGC
>JAKAQV010000089.1 GCA_021819565.1 bacterium
AGATGGCGAGTTTTAGAAAGCTCTTTAAATAAGCAAACGAAGTAAATTGGGGGCTTTGCCCCGGCTCAACAGTACGACAACATGATGATGCGACAGTGGTGGGGAGTATTGGTTATTCTGATGGCGGCGCAGTCACGCGCGCTTGCCGCAGATGAGACTCCGCTCATTTCCATATCGGCGGATATCGTGGAGATTTCAGGTTCCGTGACTAAAGCAGAAGGTTTTAACTGGGGGCCGTTTCAAACCGGAATTACCTTTGCCGAAAATTCAATTCCCGGGCTTATCCGTATTGGCGATTTCGCGAGAAAGACGGCTTTGCAGGCTTCTCTTCAGATGATGGAGACAGACGGCAAAGCCCAGACCTTGTCAAACCCCAAGGTCATCGTTCAATCAGGCCAACAGGCCAATTTTGTCGTTGGAGGAGAGCAACCCTATCCAGTGGTCAATGTCCAAGGAGTGGGCGTCAGTTTTAAAAAGATCGCCACGATTTTAAACGCGGCGGTGAGCGTGGACCCGAATAAAAAAGACCATATTATGGCTCAATTTCAGCTAGAAGTTTCCAATCCCAATTATTCACAAACCGTTCAAGTGGGTGGAAGCGTGGTGCCGTCTATTACGACTCGTCAGATACAAACTTCGGTCGAGGTTAGAAGCGGGGAGACCTTGGTGATTGGAGGGCTTAAAACCAGTTCTAAAAACGTCACCACAACGCGAGTTCCGTATTTGGGCCGTATCCCGCTACTGGGGCTTTTGTTTACTCAGACCAGCGTTCAAGAGCAAGAGTCGACCTTGTTTTTGTTTATCACTTTAGATATCGTGAAATAAAATGGCAAGCCCAGAAACGAAGACGGTTAGTTTGCCGGGACGGGTTGCGGTCTTTACCGGGCCCAAGGAAGGGGTCGGGAAAAGCGCGATATGTCTTAACCTGGCCTTGGTGTGGGCCGGAACCCAGAACCGAAACGTTTTGATCGTCTCGATGGATCCTTTAGGACGCAATGATCTTTCTTTTCAATTGCGCCTTAATTCTCCGACGTTAGCGCAGCTTTCCTCCTTGGTCGCGCCTAACCCTTCAGGATTAGGAAAGCTCTTGCGCGGGCGAATCCCGATGAGCCAATGGGGGGTCGGAGTCTTGCCCTTGGGTAATAACAGAAAAGAGATCACGATGCTTCAGCCCCAGGTGGTAGCCAAGGTTTTGGGAGCCCTTTCTGAGACTTATGATATTTTTATCGATGTCGACCCTTATTTTCCAATGCAGATTTTCTCTTTGGATTTCGCCGATCTCGTCTATTGGGTTTGTCTGCCGCAGAGAAGCCATTGCGAGGCGACCTACAACATCTTTTCCGAGCTCAAAGCCCTCCATTTTCCTTTAGAACGCTTTGAAGTGGTGATCAACCAAGCCAATCTCCCCGGTTCTTTAGCTCCCCAAGAAATCGATAAATTTTTCCAGACTCTTCAAAAGAAAGTGCTGGCCTATATGCCTTGGGAGGAGTTGATTCCCGAGTGCGCCAATACGCAAAAAATTTTAGTCGCCGAAAATATGCAAAATGACTGGGCAAAAACCCTTAAAGTTCTGCTCGCTCGTCTTGGCAGCGCGATTCCGGCGGCGAAATCGTGGGAGTCCAATCTTGAGACAAGCGAATTCCAGCAAGGCTCGGAACTCTTGTGGAAATCCGCTCTTGGCGCGGATTCTCCTGAGGCGCCCGCCAAGAAAAAGCCCGATCCTGTTCGTTTGCCCGCTGAAGATCTTCCGCCTTTTTGGGATGAGCTCAAAGGGAAGATGCACAAGTTGGTTGTGACCGCGATGGAAACCGAGCGCATTCGCATTGCAGATGAAACCGGTCAGAATGAAGAAAATCGGGCGAGAGTTTCAGCGATCATCGAAAGCCTGCTTCAACGAGAGCCGGATCTAAAACTTTCACGCCAACAGCGCGAACTTTTCACTACCGAACTCATCGATGAAATCTTGGGTCTAGGGCCGCTTCAGTCTCTCTTGCGGGATCCCAGCATCAACGAAATCATGGTCAACGCTTTTGACCGAATTTATATCGAGCGCCAGGGCAAATTAGTGCTTCTTCCGGTGAGGTTTAGAGACGATGATCAGGTGGTTCAAGTGATCAAGCGCATTGTCGCTCCGGTGGGGCGTAGAATTGATGAGTCGGTGCCACTCGTCGATGCGCGCCTTAAAGACGGTTCCCGGGTCAACGCCATTATCGCGCCGCTGGCGGTTTCCGGTCCGACGCTTACCATTCGGCGTTTCTCGGCAAAACCCTTTACTTATAAGCAGTTGATTGGCTTTGGGGCTTGCACGCCCGATATCATAGACTTCATTAAAAACTGCGTTATCTTGCGCAAGAATATCATCATCTCCGGTGGAACCGGAACCGGAAAAACAACTTTTTTAAATATGTTGTCTAATTTTATTCCGGAAGACGAGCGCATCATCACCGTGGAAGACACCGCGGAACTTAATTTGATGCAAGAGCATTGGGTGCGCTTGGAATCGCGCCCTCCCAATATCGAGGGAAAAGGAGAAATTGCCATTCGCGACCTGATTAAAAACTGTCTGCGCATGAGACCGGACCGCATCGTGGTTGGCGAGTGCCGCGGTGGAGAAGCCTTGGACATGCTTCAAGCGATGAATACCGGCCATGAGGGATCGCTGGCGACTTTGCATGCGAACTCTCCCAATGACGCGATTTCGCGCTTGTCGGCGATGTGTTTGATGGCGGGGACGGAACTTCCGATGTCGGTTTTGGTGGACATGATTTCAAGCGCGGTTCACGTCATCGTTCAATTGACCCGGTTTGCCGATGGAAAAAGGCGAGTGACCTATGTGACCGAAGTGACCGGAAAAGAGGGGCTTAAGATATCCATGCGCGATATTTACAAATATCACCAGGTGGCAGTTAACGAGAAAGGCCAAAGCGTCGGCTATTTTTCCGCCTGCGATTATGTCCCTACCTTTCACGAAGAGTTTCATCTCAAAGGCCTCAATGTTCCAAAGTCGATTTTTGAAAGCGAGGAATCCAAGGCCAAAAGACAAGGCCTTCCCTCGCCGGAAAAACAGGCGCTCTCGTTGGGGATGGGAAATGCAAGTCCCGCCCCGGCGGCGAAACCGAAATGAAAGTAACGGAAAGTGACAGAAAGAAAATGAAAGCAACGGAAAGAAACAGAGAGCAACGGAAAGTAACGGAAAGACACGGAAAGAAACGGAAATAAGCGGAGAGCAACGGAAAGAAATGGAAAGCAACAGAGAGAAACGGAAAGAAATAAAAGGAGACGGCAAGTATTCGCTGTTGTCTCTTCCTTTCCGTTCCTTTCCGTGTCTTTCCGTTACCTTCCGTTTCTTTCCGTTACTTGCCGTTTCTTTCCGTAACTTTCCTTTGCCTTCCTTTGCTTTCCGTGTCTTTCCGTTACTTTCCGTTGCTCTCTTTTTCTCTCCGTTTCTTTCCGCTTCCGCTTTCGCCGATTATTTCAATCCGGCCCAGGTCAATTATATTTTTAATCCCCAAAGCGGGGCGGAATCAGACGTCCAGCGTTTTTATCATTATTTTAAGAAAGACCGCGATCCCGCCCTGATCGTTCCCGGCTGGGTCGATCAAATTATGCCGGCGATGATTTCTCATCCGGTTTGGCAGGACCCGGAACAAGGAACGCTTAATGAGGCGCAGATTTGGCAGGGGCCTCCGGCGGTCCTCTACGAAGTTTTTGAGTTGACCCGCAAAACCTTATCGCCCAAAGACGGCGGCCAATTGCAAGATCCCAAGACGCTCGCCGGCGATTATGAGACCGAACGCATTCGCTTTGAGATGGCCTTGGACCGCCTCTATCGCGCGCGGCTTGAAAATTCCCTGGCCGGGCGCGGACGGGAAGAAATGGCGATTTTTTCGTTGATCGACAAAGAAATGGAAAGTTTGATTACCGGTTTAACCAATGGAAATGTGAAGGAATATCGGCAAGGGGTCATGGCCATTGCGATGTTGGCTAAACAGTCCTTTCAAAGGCTCAATCAGCCGCCGGCGGGCTACGCCCCTCCCGATGTGCCGGGCCCCGCGTCTCCAGCTCTAGCGACTTTTCTAACGCTGGTGGGAGTAGCCGTCATGCTTTTTGGGGGATGGTTTCTCGGCAGTCTTAATAAAGCTCAAATCCAAGAAGCGACGGATCGTTATAAAGCCAAGGCTAAAGAGTGGGCCTACGAATATCAACGCCAGTTTTTGACCGTTAAAGTTAATTATTTAGTGGGAGCTCCGATTGTCTTGGGGTTTTTAGTGGGACTTTTGACTTTTAATATCTTTGGGTTTATTATCTTTTTTGGGCTTGGAACATATGCCGGGCTGATTTTACCGGGATGGCTTTTACAGAATATTCGTTTTCGCCGAGGGATGAAATGCGAAAAACAGTTGATGGACGCGCTGATTTTGATGTCCAATGGCCTTAAAGCGGGAGTCGATTTAGTGCAATGTTTCGGCATGGTCCAAAAGGATTTGCAACCGCCTATCTCGGAAGAATTTGGGCTTTGTCTTAAAAATTATCAGCTGGGAACCAGCATCGAGAAAGCTTTGGAGGGAATGGAAGAAAGAGTGCAGAGCCGACTTTTGTCTTATTTTATCAAGGCCATTGTCATTCAAAGGACCGCGGGCGGAAACCTGACGAAGCTGTTTGACCGCATTGTCGAAAATATCCGCGAAGAAACTAAATTGGTGGAAAAGACCGCCGCGATGACGGCGCAACAGAGAATTCAGGCCATTGTCGTTGGCATTATGCCGTGGATTATGCTTTTAGTGATGTTTCTGTTTCAGCCCCAGCAGATGTCCGCTTTTTATTTTAGCCCTCTGGGCGTAATTACATTGCTTTTTTGCACGATCTGGATCGCCATCGGTATGAAGGTGGTCAATAAATTGGGAGATGTCCAGGTATGAGTTTGACCATGATGCATTACCTTTTGTTGATTTTGGGCTTTTTAGGCTCGATGGCCACCTATACCTTGGTTCATCGCGCTTTTAGCCCGGCAGTCCAAGACGAGACCGATGTCGCTAAAATCGCTAAATCGGAAAAATCCCTTGAGACCGCTTTTTCGGCTTTAAACCCCAAGGGCTCTTTTGTCGAGCGGCTGGATTTATGGCTATTGAATACTTTAAAGATTGGAAAAGCCATCGAAAATCTGCATATGATGATGGGTAGGCCGGAGAAGCCGACTCCGCTTGATATTCTCCATCAGAAAGAGCTTTTGGCGTCGGCTTTTGGGGCGTTGTTTGGACTCTTGACGGGAAATATTTTGTTTGGAATTTTTGGCCTGGTGGTCGGCTTTATCTTGCCGGACAGTCTCTTTAAAAAACAAGTCGAAGTTCGGCAAGCGGCCATCTTAAGAAATTTTCCCACCTTTGTCGATTTAGCGGCTTTAACCATTGAATCCGGGCTTGATTACCTGTCGGCTTTTGAACGCATCGTCAAAAACGCCAAGACTAAAACCGAGCTTGAGGTCGAAATCGATAAGACCTTGACCGAGGTTCGTTTGGGCTATTCCCGCCGCGACGCCTTGGAACGCATGGCCTTGAGGACCGGGCTTCAAGAAATTCGCTCATTTGTAGGCTTGATTATTCAGTCCGACGAATTAGGGACGTCCTTGGTCGAACTTTTGCGAAATTACGCCGCCGATATGCGTTTTCGGCGTCTCAATAAAGCTGAAAAATTAGCCGCCCAGGCTTCAACCAAAATGTTGATTCCGCTATTTATTTTCATTTTCCCAACGGTGTTTATCATGATGCTTTCACCGATGATTAAGTCGCTTCTCAAAGGAGGCCTTGGATTCTAATGGCCTTTGTCGCGGCTTTTTTTCTTTTGATTTCTTCCGCGCTTTATGCGCAGGATAGCGACAAGAAAATGGACGCTTTATTTCTAAATCTTTCCCAAGTAACCTTGGGGCCGGTTAGCTCCAATGAGGAGAAAAAAGCCATTGACACCGTCGATTTAGAACAGTCTCAAATCACGCGCGCGATGCTCAAAGAGGTTTACCGGAGCGCATATGATTTATATAAAAAAGGGGATTTCGCCGGGGCTAAGAGATTAACCGCTCAAATATTGACTATTGATCCGGATTATCAAGACGCGCAGATTCTCCAGGATGCGGCGATTAATTTAAAAGGATCCCCGCGGCCTCTTTTTGCCGAGCATAAGCTATCCGTCGATAAGTTCGACGAGGGAATGGAATTTTACCGGGAAGGGCGTTTGGTCGAGGCGGAAAACCGGTTTAAAGAAGTCGTTCAGCTGTCGCCCTACAATATCAAGGCCAAGTTTTGGCTGAAAAAGTGCCGCTTTAAATTGGCTCATGAGCATTTCGTTCGCGGCCGGATTTTCTATCAGAAGAGGCAATATAAAGAAGCCTTGGATCAATGGTATTCCGCCCTTGTTTTAAATCCCAGGTATCCGCATCTTCAAGAAGCGATTCAGCGAGTCGAGATGCAGCAAAAAAACAGGGACATGAATAAAAAACTGGAAGCGGCCTTGACTCTTTACGGGGAAGGCCAGACCGACGAGGCGCTCAAGATTTTGGATCAGATTTTGTCCTATGAGCCCTCTAATGGTAAGGTCCGCAGCTTAATGGGCCAAATTCGTTCGGAAATGGCCAATCAGCATGTGGTTGCCGGACGAGATCTCTATCGTCAGGGACATTTTAATCAAGCGATTGCCCAGTGGAAACAAGCTACAGATTATGGTTACGACACGGAGTCGGCGGATCAGCTGATTGCCCAAGCCAAAGACGCGATCGTCAAAAGGCATCAAGAGTTGAAAGCGGAAGAAAAGTCCGCGCTCAAGAGAAGACAAGAGGCTATTGCCGCAGCTAAAAAGAGAGCCGAGCGGAAAAAGGAAAAAGAGAAAGCGGCTCAAACCGCTTCTGTTTCGGCGAGTTCTCAAACCGCCCAAACTTCTTCTACACCGCCTCTACAAACCGCCGCGGTTTCAGAGGAGGATAAAAAAGCCTCGAAACAGCATTATCTCTTGGGCGTTCAGTATTATATGCAGCATAATTACGAACAGGCGAAAAATGAGTGGATCTTGGCCAAGAAATATGACCCGGAAAATTCCGATGCCGCCGCGGGGCTTGAAAAGATAGATCAGATTTATAACAAAGGCGGGCTATGAGCCCCGGTCAAGGAAGCGTCGTGAGATGAGCATTTCCGCGAAATGGTTCCTTTGGTTTACCGCGATCGGAATCTACGTGATGTTTCTGGGCGGTATTTTCTATTACAACCTTTTTAAGTGGACTTTTGACCAAAAACTCAAGCAAGAGACCTTGGACATGGTCCATCTCTATGCGCCGACCTTGGTCAGGGGGCTCAGCCATGATCAGAGCGTCATTTCCATTGATGAGTTGGATACCATTACCCGGATTGCGGGCGATCGCCGGGTTGCCGCCTTGGTTTATTTAAATAAATATGGAGAGGTTCGGTGGTTTAAAGATCCATCTAAAATTACGGAAAGTTTCGATGAGTTTTCCAAAGAGGTGACGCTCCCGACCGACGCGATTGCCAAGGCTTGGCAGACGAAATCTCCGGTCATTCTTCCTGTTCCCAATCTTCCACTGTACGATATCGCGATTCCGCTGTCCTATGAAGGCCGCGCTCTCGGAATTTTAGATCTCCAAGTCAGCCGCGAGACGGCTGTGACCGTCATTAACAGCGCGATGACTAAATATGCCGTTGGCGCAGTCGGTGTTCTTCTCTTATTAGGGGTCCCGCTTTATTTCTTTCTTCATCGTTGGGTGCTAATCCCGCTTTTCAATTTAAGAGAAGCTGTTGAAGCGGTTTCGTTTAAAAATTTTGAGCTTAAATTCCCGCCGCGTTCGGATGAAATCGGAGATGTGGCCGAGGCCCTCAAAATGTTTCTTTTTAAGGTCAAGGGCGAATTGTCCACGGTTAAGGTTCGTGAATCCCAGCGCGGCTTATCCGAAGCGCGTTGGTGGCGCTCGATTCTTTTTGCCGTGGTTCCCAAAAACTATCACGCCATTGTCGTTGATGAGGACAATAGCGTTCTCTACACCAATTTTCAATTGCCGACGGTCTCCGGGATTCCGGGAATTGAAGACAAAGACAATCAAAATAAGAATCCCTCAAAACCGCATTTATTGGACGTGATCGATACCCAGCAGCAGGAAGTGCTTCGCTTGATTGGAATCGCCCTTGAGAT
>JAKAQV010000090.1 GCA_021819565.1 bacterium
ACCGCTCAAAAGCAGGTTAAAAATGCGGAGCAGATTCAGCGGCATTCTAAAACCTGGAGCCTTTACCACAGCCGTGATTTAATTTTAGGCTTGGACTCGGATGGCAATGTGATTCGCGCCCAGGCTTCTCCGGTTTACGGAAAATCTGTTCTGGATGAACAATTAGCCTCGGAAAGAATCGCCGAGTATATCAAAGGGCCGCTTTATGCGGTCACGATGGATTCCGAGGGGCGCTTTAAGAATTATTACACCAGTCCCTCTAAATTGGAAAAGGCGGCCAAGAGTTGGGTCTTAAAGTCAAAGACTATCGATGGCGAGAAAAACGTGTTTGAGTCTAAAAACCATCTCAATCCCGCCTTGCGCATCAGCCATTACGAAGAGAATATCAACGGGAAAAATTATGCCGTTCTTCTCAATCAGCGTTATCTGGAAGAAAGCGCGAAAAATGTCTCTTCCCATCTTCCCTTCAAAAAATATTGGGGCGCGATGCCTTGGCGCTGGGGGAGTTTGCTCATGGAAGTCCCGCGCGAAATTGTCGGATTTCCCATCGAATGGGGCGCCGGCCGCGACCCGAGGTTCCAGCATTATCTTGGGCGCGTGGCGATGTATAAGGCCGAAGGCGGCGAGACCGAGCATCATGGGTTTTTCCGAAATGTGGCCGGAGCTTTGGATGTTCTCAATTTCTTGCCCGATCCGGTCACTCCTTATTATGATTTGAGCCAGTTCCCGCCGGATTTGCGCGTCGGGCAGTCCACGATCATGCCCGGAGAAAGCGAGGCTTCTTTGAGCGGTCGCTATAAAGACAAGAATATCCATTTAGGGGCTCGCTTTTTGGCGCGACTGCTTCGCTACTATCAGGAAGACATCAATGCCGCGCGTTTAAGAACCCTGGCCCATTTCCGCGGCGGGGTTTCTGAGTTTGTGATTAGCGAGATGCAGGGGCGGGAAAAACCATATGAAGAATCTCAAAAGAAAGGGGGCGTTGGAGAAAAAGCCCTGGTCGAGGCGTTAAGCGAGAAGGACTTGGGATTATCCCCTAAAGCCGATGGTTCCGGGGAAATCGTTTTGTCGGGAAAACCCGATGATATTTGGGTTAACCGCGCCCAAAAAACGGTTCATATCGACGCCGGCGCCCGGGAGTATCAAGCTGATTCCAAAGAAGCTCACGATTATGTCAACCCGGTAGAAAAAGAGCTTCCGTCCAACAAAAACGATTTGGCGTCTCTTAAGCTCAAGAGCGTGGAAATTGAACGGATGAGAAAGGCTAGCGAGGTTTTGGATTCCAACGCTAGAGTTGCGGCTGAGAGTCTTCACAAAGACGTTTATGGACGGGAGATTCGGATTCTTTCCCAGAGAGAAGTCGAAGATCGCCTCCGAGCGGACCGGGCTCGCGAAAAGTCGCTTCAAAAGCGAATTTCCTGGTGGCGGCGCTATGTCCGTCGTTTGGAAAAACTAGAGCCGGCGCTTCAAGTTTCTTTTGTCCCCCATGCGATTTTATCTCTCAAGGACAAATTTTTATCCTACGCCGCCAAGATTATGCTTTTCTTTGGAACTCTCGCGACGGTTGCGGGGGCGGTTTTTAAGAAGAAAAAGCGGAGAAAGAATGTTCTATAATGGGGACTGTCCCCATTATGTTTAAATGAATATCAAAATATCGGCGCTGACGGTTTTGATGGCGTGTTTAACGCCCAGTCTCTATGCCGGAGCTTTCTCCCGGAGCGTTGTCCAAGGCAACGGCGTCATGCCGATGAATTTTTCTGGGGTCTCAAGTTTTGAGATTTTGCCTCAGAATGCGGCGGCTTTGTCTCCGAGTCTTGGAACGTCTTTAAACGAGGCTGCGCCCGTTTTGCCAAGTCCTGTTCCCCCTGCGGTTCCATCGGAGGCTTTTTCGGCCATGCCCGTCAACCCTCGCTTTTCCGCTTCGTCTTCTCAAATTCAGCTTGGGGGAGGGGCCGCTCAAGGCCCTTTAGCGCGGAATTATTCCTCAGTCTCAAAGAATCAGGGCTTCCCTTTTTTTAAAAATATCCGGCATCGCGCTCTTGAGATGCGAGAGCCTCTTCAGAATCTGAAGGCCTGGGAAAATGACGCCAAAAAATCGGCCGAAAATGGGCGAAAAATTAGCGATGATTTATGGCGGCTCTTATCCCAAGGAAACTCCTTGCCCCAAAGACCATTGTCTAAGAACGCCTTGCCTCAATCCAATGCCTCGCCTCTCAATTCTCTTTTGTCTGCCCAGCCCAATTCATCCAATGCGGCTTTTTCTCAAGGCTTAAAAAACGCCCCTTTCTCTGATTCCTTATCGGGGCCAAACCCGGCGCAAAGTCCTTTGCCCACGCTTGCCTCGGGGCGGGATCCAGCGGTTTCGGCAATTGGAGAAATTCCCTCCCCGGGAGATTCCGGAAATGAAATTTTTCTCGGCTCTTTGACAAAGCCCTCAAGGTCGGTCGAGATGGGGAGCGGTTTCGGGGGAGATTTACTATCGGACATTTCGTTTGTCGGCCGATTTCCGGTTTTAATCGTCATGCGCGTAGCTCGGCGGGTTTTAGATTTTTCCCTTTTCCGCGGGATGTGGAGTATTTCTCAAGGGTCCTCTCGAAGCGCGTCTTTGGGTTCCAATCCCAAGCGGGTTCTTTTTATCGCGTTTAACTCCAAGGGAGTTTCAATGCGTTCTCCTTCCGCGTTGAGCCTGGTTTCAGCCGCCGACATGCCGCCCTTATCTGGAACCGATGACGTGGCAAAATGGTGGCTTTCCTTGAGCCTGTTGCCAATTCTAGTCGCGGCCTTTTTATTTCGCCGCTCATTTTTGTGAAAACGATGAAAAATCGCAATCGCGTCGGTCTTTTTTGCATGGGAGCTTTGCTCGTTCTCGCCGGTTGCGGCGGAGCTCCTAGAAAAATCGTGGTTTTGGATTTTGCCGAGGGCCGGGTTGTCGATCTCTCGATTACCGAAAAATTGACCGGAGTCAACGATTATGTCTTTTTCTCTCTTCCCAAAAAAAGCGAGTTTTTAGACGGGTATATTCAGGGCGTTGTGACCGATTATGCCGACAATCCCATTCAAGGGGTGGTGGTCCGCGCCGTGGCCTCCGCAGAAGGCCAGGAAAGTCAAGATCAATTTGATACCGGGGAAAAAGCTTTGGCGGTCAGCTCTTTTGATCCCGGGGTCAGCGATTCAAACGGCTTTTACCGAATTCGTTTTTCCTTGCCTATTGTCAACGGCATTGTCGATGTTCGAGGGAAATTGGTGTACAACCCCGGCTGGGAAGAAGAGAAAGCCAATCTTGGAAAAGCCTATGAGCCTCAGATGAAACAGAGTCCGTTTAGGCTTTATTACGAGGAAAAAACCGGGATGATTGTTTTTGCGGAAGGAATACGCAAGGTGATTGTCTCTCCAGTCCGCAGTCTTTCCGGCGGGACAGCCATGGCCCCTTTGCCGGGAACATTGCCGCCTTCGTCTCAATCCGCGGCTTCTCCACAAAAGAAAGAATCAAAGCCAGCGGCCTCTAAGTCGGAAGACGATCTCTTTAAGGGATTTGGATTTGGCCCTTAGTCCGTTGCGAACCTTTCATCATGATGAAATCGGCTTACCTCGATTATAACGCGACGACTCCCATTCGGCCGGAGGTCATGGAAGCGGTCCTTCCCTTTTTGAAAGACGGCTTTGCCAATCCCAATAGTCCCTATCGGATCGGACAAGAAGTTCGCCGCTCGCTTGAGCTGGCGCGCGAGCGGGTGGCGCGTCTTTTAGGCGCTAAAAATCCGAGCGAAATCATTTTTACTTCCTCCGGTTCCGAAGCCAACTCCGCCGCCCTTTACGGAGCCGCTTGGCATTCCTTGCAGCAAAGCGGGAGAAACAAAATTATCGTCAGCGCCGTCGAGCATGAAAGCGTTCGCGAGACTCTCCCGATTTTGTCGAGTCAAGGTTTTAAGATTTATGAGACCGGGGTGGACTCAAACGGGCTCATCAATTGTGAGTCTCTGCTAGAGGCCATCGATGAGCGCACGGCCTTGGTTTCAGTGATGCACGCCAATAACGAGACCGGAGTTGTCCAGCCCATCGAAAAAATAGCGGCTTTTTGCCAAGACAGAGGAGTCTTGTTTCACTCCGACGCGGTTCAATCCGCGGGGAAAATAGCCCTTGATGTTGAGAGTTTGGGCGTGGATTTGTTGTCGATTTCCGGCCATAAATTGGGCGCGCTTAAAGGCGCGGGGGCTTTGTATATTCGAACAGGGGTCAAACTCTTTCCGCTCATTGCCGGGCTTCAGGAAAAAAGGCGTCGGGGCGGAACCGAAAATGTGATTGGAATCGTCGCGCTTGGAGTTGCCTCCCAGTTAAGTTTATCCGAGTTGTCTTCTTTTCAGAGATATTTATCTTGGCAAAAACAAATTGAAGAGGGGTGTCTTTCTGTTTCTGGCGTGCGCTTAAATGGGGGCAAGGCGAAACGCTTGCCGAATACCTCGAATTTTTCAATTGAGGGCGTTGACGGACATTCTCTGGCAATCGCGTTTGATTTGGCGGGGGCGTGCGTTTCTAGCGGTTCTGCGTGCGCGACCGGACTCTCAAGCCCGTCTCATGTTCTCCGCGCGATGGGTCTTTCTAAAGACTTAGTCAAAGGCGCCTTGCGCGTTTCAACGGGATGGAGAACCACCCAAGAAGAGGTCGATTACTTTATTAAAGTTTTCCCAAGCGTGGTTAATAAAATGCGCTCGGTTTCTTTGGTTCCGGCATGAATCAGCGAGTGATCGTAGCGATGTCTGGCGGCGTCGACAGCTCGGTGGCGGCCGCGTTATTAGTCGAACAGGGTTTTGAGGTCATTGGAGTGACCCTTCAACTCTTGCCCGGGGCTTCGACCGGCTTTGGCTGTTGCGGATCTCCCGCCGATATCGCCGATGCCAAGGCGGTGGCCTCTCGCCTGGATATTTCTCATTATGTTATCACCATGGATGAACTTTTTGAAGATAAGGTCATTCGCCCTTTTGTCGAATCCTACCTTCGGGGAGATACGCCAAACCCCTGCGCTCTTTGTAACCGCTTCGTCAAATTTGGGCATCTTTTGGGTCTTGCCCAGGCTTGGGATGCCGGTTTTCTCGCCACTGGTCATTACGCGCGCGTCAAAGAGGGAAAACTTTACCGCGCCCAAGATGAAAACAAGGACCAGACTTATTTTCTTTATAATTTGGGCCCGCGCGAATTGTCTCGCTTGGTTTTTCCAGTCGGAGATTTGTCAAAGCCCGAGGTTCGCTCTTATGCCAGACGCCTTGGTCTTGAGACCGCGGATAAACCCGAAAGTCAGGAAATTTGTTTTATTCCCAATCGCGATTACCGCGGATTTGTCAAATCCCATCCTTTGAGTGCGGGCCTTGATTCCGCTCTTAAATCCGGTCCGATTAAAGATGTTTCCGGACGAGAACTGGGTCGCCATCAGGGAACAGTCGATTATACGATCGGGCAAAGAAAAGGGCTTGTCTCCGGCTCTCCCGCGCCCAAATATGTCGTGCGCTTGGATCCTAAAAATCAAACGGTCATTGTTGGAGAAAAAGAACAGACCCTGTCTTCCGTGTGCGAAATCTCTGATATGATCTGGACTTCCGGAATTCCCGTCGCGGAGGGGCAGGCGTCGGTTCGCATTCGCCATCGCCATCCGCCAGCGCCGTCTAATTTTTCTATGACCGAAGAGGGGCGGATTCGCGTTCGTTTCGATTTTCCCCAGCGGGCTGTTACTCCGGGGCAATCGGCGGTTTTTTATCAAGGAGAAGAAGTGCTTGGGGGTGGAATGATTAAGGAGGTTATTGAATGAAAAAAATCTTTATTTTTTTGGCCGCTTTATCGGCGTCTTTAGCTTGCGCGCCATCGACTAAACTTTTTTCCGATTCGTCTTCCCGCGCGATGGATGAAGAAGCTTCCAAAGCGCAGGTCCAGGCGGCCGAATCTCAGACTCTTTCTTTCTTGGGAAATATTGATTCCGCCATTGCCGCCTACTATCATGACCGCGGCTCTATTCCTCCCGATATCAAATCCTTGGTTCCCAAATATTTATTTGAAATTCCGGTCGTGGAATTGGGACTTCCTAACTATAGAAATACTCGGATGGTGACGGTTTATCCGCCCAGTATTTTAAAGAACGGCAGAGTCGATGGCAAGAAGATTAAAAATACCGGCGGCTGGGGATATGTCGTCAATGGAAACCAGGTGATCGCTTTTGTCGATGCAACGGCGGCTCTTCGCTATCCCATAGAGCCTCACGCGCCTAAATACTGGTATCAGCAATCCGGGGCCAGGCTTACTCCTTAATTTTATTTAAGAAGGCCTCGTTGTTGGGTTCGCGTCCCAGGAAGTCTTTCATCGATTCCATTTCCGGCCGCTCGCTTCCCTGTTCAAGAATTTTTTTCCTGTAATCCATGCCGACCGCGGGGTTTAAAACGCCTTCTTTTTTAAAGCGGGAAAACATATCATCGGCAAAAACCTCCGACCACAGGTAAGAATAATATCCGGCTCCGTAGCCTCCCAAGAGATGCCCGAAGCTGGCGGCAAAGTGAGTGTTTTCTTGGGGCGGGAAAAGCCCGATCCAGCCCATGATTTGATTGAAAATCGTATTGACATCGCTGGGAACGGTCGCGTGGACGGCGAGGTCGGCCAGGGCAAAGGAAAGTTGCCGCAGGTAGGCCAAGGATTGTCCGAGTTTTTTAGAGCGCTTCATTTGCTTGAGAAATGGAGAGGGAAGTTTCTTTGAAGAATCGCGGTAGTGGCCGGAGATATTTTTTAAAATCTTGGGTTCCCAAACGAAGTGTTCCATCATCTGGGAGGGAGCTTCGACAAAATCCAGGGCGACGTTAGAGCCGGCAAAGCTGGCGTATCTTGCCTTGGTCAGGGTTTGATGCATCAGATGCCCGAACTCGTGGAAAAATGTCTCCACCTCGTCGAAATTAAGTAGAGCCGGGCGATCGGAGCGCGGAGGGCTGAGATTGGCGACCATGGCCGCCACGGGGTTTTTATATCCATCCTTGAGTTCTCTTCCGTTGATTAAAGGAAAGGCCGCGGCATGTCCGAATTTTCCGGGACGAGGATAGAGATCAAGATAAAAATGCCCGATTCTTCCATTGGTTTTTGCGTCTCTGATTTCAAAGGCGCGAACGTCCTTGTGCCAAACATCGGGGTTTTGAATTTCAGAAAAACGAAGGCCTAAAATTTGTTGATAGCTTTTAAGCGTGCCTTCGACGACTTGATTGACCGGAAAATATTCTTTTAATGAGCCCTCGTCTAATTGATTTTGGCTCTGATGCCATTTGCCGAGATAATAGCCTTTTTCCCATGAATGAACCTCTTGGGCCTCGGTAAAATCTTTTTTCTTGATTTTTAGAAGCTCTTTTAGTTCCGCGTCGCCCTTGGAGCGCAGAATCGGCAAGAGCCCGTTTAGAAAGTTCCAGACATTTTCGGGCTTCTCGGCCATACGGCCTTCAAGGGCCATTTCCGCATAAGAAGGATATCCTTGGGCCTTGGCCGATTCATCTCTGAGCTTGAGAGCTTCTTGGAGAAGGGGGATGTTTTTTTCGGCCGCGCGATTGTTGTATTTAAATTCGAGTTCTTTTCTGAGTTTTGAATTTTCGGCTTGCTGCATGAATGGGACGTAATCCGGATATTTGAGGGTGACGATATATTTTCCATGGGCGTCTTTTTGAAGCCCGTCGACATAGTCTTGGGGGAGACCCTTGAGTTCGTCTCGGCTGACCGCGATAAAATCAGCGCTGTCGTTGATGTTTCTCTGAAATTCCATCGCGATTTGTCCTAAACGTTCCTCTATTTTGTTGAGTTTTTCCCTTTTATCCGCTGAGAGGCCTACCCCGCGAGACTGAAGGCTTTCAAGGCTGGTTTTAAGCAAAAGAGCGTCTTTGGAATCGAGATTCTCTTGTTTTTGAGCGCAGAGGCTTAAGGAGTTATACAAGGCTTCGTAATCGACATTGGCATCGAATTTCTGGGCTTTTTCCTCGATTTGTTCCGCCGCCTGGCGAATTTGCGGATTGGGAGAAACCTGGCTTAAAAAAATCAGGGGCTGGATTTTGTCTGAATAGTCAGCGGAGGCTTCCTCCAAGGCTTTGGCGGTATTCTCAAAATTAATTTGATCTGG